>JBDTZL010000058.1:0-7532 GCA_040005125.1 Ginsengibacter sp. | reverse complement strand
AAGGACAAAGGTATAAAGAGCAAGAAAATAATCTTTTTCATCAATTTGTTTTTTACAATTATTAATCAAAAATTTTACCCGCATTTAAAATGTTATTGGGATCAAAAACTTTTTTGATTCCCTGCATTAATGCTATTTGCTTCCTGCTGAAAACAATATCCAAAAAATCTTTTTGAACAAGGCCAATCCCATGCTCACCACTTATAGTGCCACCTAATTTTTTTACCAGCGTGAATAATGCGCGGAGTGATGAGATTATTTCAGGATCATCCTGGCTATTGGATGTGCCTTCTTTTTTAATACGGATGTGCAAATTTCCATCCCCGGCGTGGCCATAGCAAACCGCTTTAAACCCATATTCCGTAGCGAGTTCTTTCACACCTTTAATAAGAGCGGGAAGCTGCGCACGTGGTACAACCGTATCTTCTTCAATGGTGTAGCCGTCAATTTTTACAGCTTCGGCCAGCAGTCTCCGTAACTTCCACAGCCCGGCTTTTTGAACACTGTCCTCAGCAAAGTAAATTTCACCACAATCATATTCCCCAAGCAATTGCGATATGGCTTCCATTTCTTCCATCAGCGTTTCAATGCGATTGCCATCAACTTCTATAATGAGATGAGCCGCTACATCGCCTGTTATAGGCACAGCGCTACTTCCAGCAAAACGGCTTGTTATTGTTAAAGCATCTATTTCTATAAGCTCAAGGGCGCTGGGTACATACCCGGCCCTGAAAATAGCATTGACAGATTCGCAGGCTTTTTCAACACTTTTAAATGGAACCAACATTAAAAGCTCATGCCGGGGATGCGGTATAAGTTTCAAAACAATTTTAGTTACAATCCCCAGTGTTCCTTCGCTGCCTATAATCAGTTGGGTCAAATTATATCCTGTGGAATTTTTTAAAACATTGGCCCCCGTCCAAATGATTTCACCTGTGGGTAAAACAACTTCGAGATTAAGCACATAATCTTTCACCACACCATACTTCACCGCTTTTGGGCCACCACTGTTTTCTGCAATGTTACCGCCAATAAAACAGGATCCCCGGCTGGCTGGGTCAGGCGGATAAAACAATCCTTTTTCTTTTACGGCATTTTGAAGCACTTCGGTAATAACTCCCGGCTCGGTAATCACCTGCAAATTTTTTTCATCAATATCAAGGATTGTATTCATTCTTTCTAAAGAAATCAACACGCCACCCAGGTGAGCCAATGCTCCACCACTCAATCCTGTTCCTGCTCCACGAGGGGTGACAGGGATCTTGTATTCATTGCATATTTTCAAAACATGGCTCACTTCTTCGGCAGTGCGTGGCTTTAGCACAACCCCTGGTAAAAAATACAGGTCCTCAGTCTCATCGCGCGAATAAACCTGCAAATCCTCATTGCGGGTGAGAACATTTCTATCCCCGCAAATATTTTTAAACCGCTCAATATGTTCATTGGTAAGGTTTTGCTTTTCAGCTATTACATCCATATAATTATTTGCATAAAAGTCGGTATAAAACAGCAGCATTAAAGAAGTCTGCTTCTCTTTTATACAAATTTTTAGAAAAAAAAATTCTGAAATGTAACAATATACGAATTGCATCGTATATTTGATTACGATATAATTCGTAATTAATAAAATCATCAGTCATGAAAACGATTATTCCGGCATCATCGTCTCACTTCAGGGCCTTAATTATTGCAGCAGTTATTTTCTGCTCTATGGCATTTCGCAATCCGTTTGTAATACAGAATGAAAATAAAAGTATTCAGTGTGTGGATACCATTCCTGACACCAATATCAATATAAATATAGATGTGGAAAAAGTTTTGGCTGAAATAGATAAAGCCATGGCATCAGTTAATATTGAAAAAATTATGAATGAGGTACAGCGATCTTTACAAAAAATCAATCTTGGAAAAATGCAAACGGAGATGCAACAATCTCTTCGGCAAATTGATTTTGAAAAAATGCAAAAAGATATAGATGCTTCTTTAAAAAGCATTGACTGGAAAATGGTGAACAGGAATATTGATAGCTGCATAAATAAAATAGACTATAAAAAAATGAAAATAGATCTTGAAAAAAATATGGATCAGCTTAATAAGCAAATGAACAGCAAAGAATTTCGCCAGTCTATGCAAAAAATGAAAGACATTAATATGGATAAAATAAAAGAAGAAATGAACAAAGCGAAAATTGAAATGGAAAAAAACCGGGAACAACTTAAAAAGCAATTACAAAAAATGAAAGAAGAACTGGAAGCAAAAAACGCTGCTGCGATGTATTTTAATTATGGATTTGAAAAGACCGGCTTCGTATTGATTTAATTTCTTATTCCATTTCCCCTCAGCTTTTAGCAATTTTATTATAACTCACAGCAATTCCTTTTATCAATGAAGAACTAAAACCCTGGTGTTCCATTTCATTCAAACCCGCAATAGTACATCCCTTTGGAGTAGTAACTTTATCTATTTCCTGCTCAGGATGTGTTCCCTTTAGCAATAATAATTCGGCGGCTCCTTTCACAGTTTGCGCAGCAATAAGGCTGGCTGTTGCAGCATCAAAGCCGATCTCGATACCGCCTTGTATATTGGCCCGTATATAACGCATGGCATAAGCAGTGCCGCACGCGCCCAAAACGGTAGCTGCTTCCATTAATTTTTCATCAATCATCACAACCTTTCCCAAAGACGAAAATAAATTCTTTACAAAATTAACCTGGGCAACAGCTGCATTCGTAAAACTTAAACAGGTCATACTTTCCCGGATGGCAATGGCTGTATTGGGCATGGCCCGAAAAAAAGGCAGCTTCATTTTTACAATTTCCTCAATTTCTGTTATAAGGACTCCTGTTACAACCGAAACTAAAATGTGTTTGGGAGTTAACTCCTTTTTAAAACTATTGAGAACATCAGTAACCTGGTAAGGCTTTACAGCAAGTATTATCAATTCGCTGGCTCCAACTGCTTCAGCATTACTGGCAGTGACCTTTACTCCACTTTCATTTAAATTTTGAAGTGTACTGATTTTTCTTTTTGTAATGGTAATATCTGATGCTTTGCAGAATTTACTTTCAAGCAATCCTTCCGCTATCGCAGTTCCAAGGTTTCCGCCGCCTATGATGGCAATTTTTTTACCCATAATAATTAAAATTTATTATTCAGCTCTTAGGGATTCTTTCAAAAAAAATTCTATTTTTTCTATAGGCACAGCAGAAAAAGTATTCAGAAATTATTTTGAATTATACAAAATAACACCATAATTTATAACGCCGGTATTTTTGTTATAATAAATATGATGTGCGGGAATAGTTAAATCACTATCAAAAAAGAGGAAATCAAATTAGAATGTGGGACAAAGCGCCTGCCTTCTGTCACCACTAAAGTCGTTGTAGAATCCTTTTTTAAGGATATTAAATTCAGAAGCACCCTGTGAATGATTGAAGTTGTTGAGTGAGGAAGTTGTTACGTCATAGCTGAAAGTGAACCGTATATTATTTACTTCAAGGCCAATCATTGGAATAACAGCATCCTGGTACCTGTAGTACAAGCCCGCTATTATTTGTTTTTCACCATGCTCTGAGAGGTTATAAGCTGCATTGAGACCAAGAACCAGCTCGCTTGCTTTTGCCTGGGTGGTATAATATACATTTGGATTAATAATCACATCATCGTTTATTTTAAAAAGCCCATTGATGAATGCAATGTGTCTCATGGAAATTTTATCATCGGCATCATCTTCGAAAAAAGTTTCTTTGGGCGTGTTTACATGCTGAATGGAATAGCCGGCATTTATATAAATGTCCTGTGTAGGGAAATAGGCATAGTTCATACCTACCTGGAGGTCAAAATAACTTATACTATTGTTTAACAGTTTCACTGATGTTGGTTGATCTATATCAAAAAATTTACCATCAAACTGGTCAGGAAATGTAAGCTTCGTCTGATCAATTCTTTTATTGGCCCAGCCCACATTAAACCCGGCAGTAAGAAGACTGCTCAGGCCCAATTCCTGGTGATAGGCTATCGACGCATATGCCTTTGTAGATGTGAGGCTTCCTGTTCCTGCAACATCCCTTAATATAACACCACCGAGCCCCAGCCAGCCGGTTTCAATCCTGTTTCTCAAAACCTGTGCATCTCCAAAAATACTCATGGTTTTATAAGGCACTGCCATAATATTGGAATATTGGTTCCTGTAAGAGGCGCCCAACCTGTAATCAGCATCAGGTATAAACCCGGTATTCGCCGGATTGGTAAGTAAAGGATTATTAAAGAACTGTGAAAAATGCAGGTCCTGGGCAACCACTCCCTGCATGATAAAGAAGGCTACAATTATTATAGCAAATATTTTGAGTAGTTTCATCGTAAACGATTCATATTATCTTAATAAAGTGATATCCCCGGTTTTCCTGTATTTTGTTCCATCAGCAAATACAACGTCTAACGTGTAAGCATAAACGTCCAGTGGTTGGATCTTCCCATTAAAAGTTCCATCCCATGCACTTTTTGTGTTGTTGGTTTCATATACTTTTTGTCCCCAGCGGTTATAAATGCTCCAATGCATCTCTGCTATTCCAAATCCTTCCACTTTTATACGCCCGTTAACCCCAAACCTTCCAGGAGTAAATCCTGAAGGAACATCAACCAATGGCTTTATTAATGCCCTTATGCTCACACATACCTGGGCGCTGCAACCTGCATCATTAGCAGCAATAAGGCACACATTATATGCCGCAGTTGCCGGGAAAATATGTGTCGGGTTTACTTCCCCCGTGGTATCTCCATCGCCAAAATTCCAGATGTATTTTGTGGCGCCGGTAGATTGATTTACAAAGTTTGTAGCTATATTTTCCTGTGGTGGATCAGGATTATAGGTAAATGCGGCAACAGGTATCGGGCTTACCGTTATAGTAAATGTTGAGGAATCTACTTTGTTACAGGAAGTTGAGTCGAAGGCCCTTAATCTTACTATGTAAGTACCAACCCTATTGTATAAATGCGAAGGATTATCTTCCGTTGAGGTGGTGCCATCACCAAAATCCCAGAAAAAGTTAAGGCCTCCCAATGAATTATTAACAAAAACCGCATTGTAAGGAACGCAACCCCCGGAAGGAGTTTCAAATAGCGCTTTAACCTGTGGGGAAAGCCTCACCGTTTTTACGGTATCGTCAGGCGAGTTGCAAAAGGTCGTATCGTCAATTGCAAGCTTTACAATATAAGTTCCCGGCCCGGCATAAGTATGTATCACGGGTGGTGATTGCCCTTGTGTTACGGTTGCCGTGTTATCTCCAAAATCCCATGTAAAAGTATTAGGGTTAAATCCTCCCCTGGTTGGTATCGAAGTATTCGTAAAACTATAGCTCAGGTTGGTACAAGGTGGCAATTTATTTGATATAAAATTCAAAAGCACCTTGTTATTTCCCACTTTTATATTGGTATATGAAGTATCAAAAACATTACAGGTTGTACTGTCAACCGCAATAAGCCTTACCCTGAAAGTGCCGGTAGTGGTATAGATATGAAAATTGGCAGGATCTGTTGTTGTGTCGCCCGAACCGTCACCAAAACTCCAATAGTAGTGTTTACCCTTGTTAAGTGTATCAAGAAAATCAACCCGCAAAGGAACACAACCAATCGTGTCGTAAGGTACTCCATCTATAGAAGCTCTCACTCCTGCCTGTACCCCCGCAAAATTCATTTCAATTTTAAGCAAACCAAGGTTGCACTGCCCTCCCGCTGTTGCCTGGTTAGTCCTGGACCAGGTGCCCAAAGTACCGGGAAAGGAAACTGTACGAAAGCAATTTCCGCACATGGCCTGGTAAATGACGCCATTTCTGTCGAACCTGCTCGTGCCTCCATCAACATGGTCTCCAAAAGTAACAGGATTATTTACGCCAAGCGGAGGATCTTCCTGTCCAAAAAACGAACCGTATAATTGTGACGCAGCATCTTTTTTCAAAACAAAGAAATAAAAATCACTGCCCGACGCATCTGTTTGTGGTTTTATCGCATCGGGAGTAGTGCGCATTCCTTTTGTATTTCCTTCTGCAAAACCATTATTCGATTTTCCTCCCCAGCCGGAAACATATACATTTTCACAACGGTCAACAAGGAAAGCCGTAGGTGAAATATTTGGTAACTGAGTGGGTGAACCCGGGGAACCAAATACTGTAGAATAGACCATACTATCCAGCTGCGGCTTGAGCTTTGATATGAATTGTTTTGCATTAAGGTCTGAATAAGCAGCATTTTTTATCGGCCAGGTGCCCTCTGTGGTACCCATAACATATATAAATCCAAACTTATCGGTTTCGATACCATATACCTGGTCTGCTCCGGATGTTCCAAGATACGTTCCTCTTAATGCTGCAGTTCCTGAATTATTTAATTCAACCACAAAACCATCGCAAACACCACCCTGAAATGAAGAACTGATAACCCCTGAGTTTGAGATCCCAGGCAAATCAGCGCTTGCGGTACCGCCGGCCACATAAATATTATTGGAGCTCCCGAGAGTTAATACATAAGACGCATCATTTTCACTTCCGCCGAGGAAAGTACTGAAGAGAACGTTGTTGCAGTCGGGATTAAGTTTTAGTACGACGCCATCCTGCTTTCCCCCTATAATGCTCTGGAAAGCGCCTGGGCTTGTTTTATAATCTGCTGATTGCGTACAGGAAGCCAGGTATATATTATTTGATCCATCCAGCAGAACTTCGCTGCGGGCATCATCGCCATAGTTCCTTTTAAGAGAGCTACCTCCGGAGGAAGCCGTCTCGTCTTTAATATTTACGCCGTCATCTCCTGTTCCTCCAATTCGCATGGACCCGATAAGAGCACCGCCCGAAGCATTTAATTTAGTAACAACAATATCCCAACCGCCACCAGGGCCGTAAACAGGTACGGTAGTGGGATAATTTAGGGATGGATCGCTGGAACCCGTTGATTTGGACCTGCCCGCAATTACCAGGTTTCCCTGTGGATCGACTATAAGGCTGTGTGGCTGATCAGAATTGTTACCGCCGATATACGTTGCATACGGGCACAATTTCCCATCGGGAGTCAATTTAATTATAGCTATATCGAAATCCCCGTTAAAGGTATCATCATAGGAGCCTGATGAAACAGGGAAACCCATATTAAAAGCAATTCCTCCGCCATAAAAACTTCCATCGGGGCCATAAGTAGCGGTAAAGCCCCAGTTATCAGCAGTGCTTCCTGAATAGCTAAAGAATTTTTCAGAGGGGTCAATTATCAATGTTTTATCACGGGCATAATTCTTTACTTTAAACTTCACTACATCGCCAGTCACAATATAACGGCAATCAAGTTCCTCGCGCTTGTTATCCGTAACCTGGTAAGTATAGGGCGAAAGCTCTTTATTATCACCCAGTGAAGTTGATACAACCAATTCTTTATTTTTTACAGAAAGCTTATCTGCACCTGTATATTTCATAGCAATATTATCCACATCTGCACCCGCATGAACAATAAAATCATATTTTAAATTACTGCCACCATCAGAATAATACCGCACA
>JBDTZL010000354.1:0-2267 GCA_040005125.1 Ginsengibacter sp. | reverse complement strand
ATTTTTTACATAAGCCTTAAAGCAAATAATATTATGCATTATTTCTGTGTTCTTAAATTTAGTATATGTGTTATTTCATTTTTCATATCATTCACATCTGACGATAATTTCTTTACAGGCATAGAAAGAATTAACCTGGCCATCGGATCACCTTTTATTGTGTCGCCGGATTTATAGTATAGTTTAGCAAGTTCATACTTAGGATAAAATTTATTTGGTATCATATTCGACAATATGTCAAGGTTACTAATTGCGCCTGCAATATTTCCTGATTGATAGTATGCGTCTGCTGTACTAAGAAATGATCTATATGAAACGTAAAACTGCTTACTTGCTTCCAATATTTTTATGGCATGTGCAGTATCTCCAATAGCTGACAAATGCTCTCCCATATCCAGCATGAATTTACCATGTTGAAAGATTGGGATACAATTTATTATATTCCAATTTGATTTGTGAAGGTTTTATAAATAAATCATCCTTTACAGCATTCCATTGAGAAATGACACGGCATCCCTCACAATGAGATTTCACCGTCCACACCGGTATTGAGTTTTTCATCATAGGCCACAGGATACAGCTGCAATATTTTAATTCAGGCATCAATGTTGTCATCATCAATGAGCAAAATATTTCCGGATAAGTCTATTAAAAAATTGTCATTAAAAGTCCAAAAGACATATTTCGAATAGTCCTCAAAATACAGCAGCCTGAAAAATGTTTTTGCTTCGATAGGCACATAATCGCTTAATAAAGTGATACAACTTCCCGTACGGATAATTTTCATAGTATCCCTTGCAAGACTTCTCCAAAAAAACCCAGGAAGTAATAGGGTCTTTTTATTTTCAACGGGTACCTCCGTGAGATAAAATTTACTTGATAAAAATTTGTAGAAAAGGCTGATTCTTGTTCTTGGTTTTCTCATTGTATAAAAATTCACTGCCGAATAAAAGTCATGCGTATTTGTCAATACAACGGAGTAAATATATTAATAGAGCATTTTTAATTAATTACTAATAATCAATAAATAGTTTCGGAAAAAATGTGTATGAATTAATTTCAGTTTGATATATATATATGAAATTGCAATATCACTCTCTTTTTTACGCCTTCATTTAACCATTAAAAGATCAAAATAATGGCAACCAAAATTCAAGCTGTAAAACAATGGTTCGTCGGGGTAAGTGCCACTTTCCCCATTTCTCATACGTCATAACAGCCTTAAATGAAATTGGGGATAAATATTTTTAGTAAAAGCACTCCTAAAAACATGTATCAAATTATGTATCAAATGAAAAAGCAGCAATAAATTTTACTTCATAACTGCTTGATAATCTGTGACCCCGCAGGGACTCGAACCCTGGGCCCGCTGATTAAGAGTCAGCTGCTCTACCAACTGAGCTACGGAGTCATTTTTTTATTACAAATATATTGAGCAGGAAATTATTTTTATAATTAATGACGAAAACTTTCCCCGGGCTTTTTCATCTTTTTTTATTTTATCATTGCTAGTTAAAGGCGTTTAATATTATTTTTATCTCCATGAAAAAATATATCTTATACACAGTTGCCTGTTTTTTTATATCTGCAGGATTTGCACAAACCTTGCCAAAACCCTCTGAGCGCCAGCTTTTATGGCAGCAAATGGAAACTACCGCATTCCTCCATTTCACGGTCAATACATTTACAGATAAAGAATGGGGAGACGGCACCGAAGATCCGAAAATTTTTAATCCAACTCACCTGGATGCCAGGCAATGGATCAAAGCTTTAAAAGATGCAGGCTTTAAAATGGCAATCATTACGGCCAAACATCATGACGGGTTTTGCCTTTGGCCTTCAAAGTATACAGAACATTCGGTTAAAAACAGCCCCTGGAAAAATGGTAAAGGGGATGTTGTAAAAGAGGTTGCTGATGCATGCAGGGAATATGGATTAAAATTTGGCGTTTACCTTTCTCCATGGGACCGCCATGATTCTTCCTATGGCACTTCAGCATATAATACTTATTATAAGAATTTATTAAAGGAATTGCTTACTAATTACGGGGAAGTATCCGAAGTATGGTTTGATGGCGCCAAAGGTGAAAAAGCAAAAGACATGGAATATGATTTTGAAGGATATTGGAAACTGGTAAGGCAATTACAACCCAAAGCAATTATGTTTTCCGACGCAGGGCCTGATGTAAGATGGGTAGGAAATGAAAGTGGCAATGCAGGGCAAACCTGTTGGTCCACTATTAACACCGAAGGAATGGCGCCGGGTAA
>JBDTZL010000069.1:0-7554 GCA_040005125.1 Ginsengibacter sp. | reverse complement strand
ACAGATAAAGTTTAAGAGATTGTAAGTTTGCGCTTATAATATTATGGAAATTACATTTGAAACTGCAGAAAAACTGGGTCTCAGGAAAGAAGAGTTTGAAAAAATTGTTCACATACTTGGACGCATCCCCAATTTTACAGAGTTAAGTGCTTACTCCGTTATGTGGAGTGAGCATTGTAGTTATAAGAATTCCATAAAATGGTTAAAAACCCTGCCACGTGAAGGTTCAAAGCTTCTTGTAAAAGCCGGGGATGAAAATGCAGGGCTTATGGATATTGGAGACGGGCTGGGAGTGGTGTTTAAAATTGAAAGTCATAATCATCCTTCTGCTATAGAGCCATTCCAGGGCGCCGCAACAGGTGTTGGTGGTATTCACCGTGACATTTTTACGATGGGCGCCCGGCCGGTTGCTGCTTTAAATTCATTAAGATTCGGGGATATCGAGAATGAAAAAACCCGGCATTTATTGAGCGGGGTGGTTCATGGCATTGGCCATTATGGTAATTGCTTTGGGGTGCCTACTGTAGGCGGCGAAATTTATTTTGAAGAGTGTTATCATACCAATCCTTTGGTAAATGCTATGAGTGCAGGTGTGGTGAATTTGGGCGAAACCGTTAGCGCAATTGCTTTTGGTGAAGGGAACCCGGTTTTTATTGCAGGTAGCGCTACCGGTAAAGACGGAATGGGGGGTGCGGCCTTTGCTTCTGCAGACATTACCGAAAACAGTGCTGAAGATCTTCCCGCGGTACAGGTAGGAGATCCTTTCCAGGAAAAAAAATTGTTGGAGGCTTGTCTTGAAGTGATTGCTACCGGCGGTATTGTGGGCATGCAGGACATGGGCGCTGCCGGCATTATTTGTTCTACTGCCGAAACGAGTGCCAAGGGTGGTGTGGGTATGAATGTGCATCTTGACAAAGTTCCTACAAGACAAAAAGGACTGTCTTCTGCACAGGCAGGAATGAAGGCCTGGGAATTACTGTTGAGCGAAAGCCAGGAAAGAATGTTACTGATAGTAAAAAAAGGGAAAGAAAAAGAGGTAGTTGACATTTTTGAAAAATGGGATCTGCCCTGCTCACAAATTGGAGAAGTTACCAATGGATCCATGTTGAATTTTTATATGAATGATGTTTTGGAAGCAGAAATTCCGGCGGAGAGTTTAGTGCTTGGGGGTGGTGCGCCTGTATATGAAAGAGAATTTAAAGTGCCTGCTTATTTGGAAAAGATCCGGGCTTTTGATGTAAATACGATCCCGGTTCCCGTTGAAATAAAATCTATTGGTGAAAAAATAATTGCCTTACCAAATATTGCCTCAAAAAAATGGATTTATAATCAATACGACAGTATGGTAGGTACGGCAAATCTCAATACAAACGGGCCCTCCGATGCATCGGTGGTGAGTGTAAAAGGTACCAAAAAAGCTTTAGCGCTTACTACAGATTGTAACAGCAGGTATGTGTTTGCAAATCCTTATACGGGCTGCATGATTGCTGTAAGTGAAGCAGCAAGAAATATTGTATGCAGCGGTGGCTTACCATTGGGAATTACCAATTGCCTCAACTTCGGAAATCCTTATGATCCCGAAGTATATTACCAGTTTGTGGAAAGCATAAAGGGGATGACCGAAGCATGTAATAAATTCAATACACCTGTAACCGGTGGCAACGTAAGTTTTTATAACCAGTCTCCTTCCGGGCCTGTGTATCCCACGCCTACTATCGGCATGGTAGGTATCCTGGATAACGCTGATGATAAAATGACCCTTGATTTTAAGAATCCGGGTGACCTGGTTTATTTATTGGGTATAAGCCAGGATGATATTGGTTGTTCTGAATACCTGCATAAAATATGTAATGTTCAGTTTTCCCCCGCACCTTATTTTAATCTTGATGAAGAACTTCGTTTACTCGAAACTGTTAGCTCACTGATCAGAAAAAAAATGATTCAGTCTGCACACGATATCAGTGAAGGTGGTCTTTTTGTAAATCTTGCTGAGAGCGGCTTTTACAGATCATTTGGTTTTGAGGTTGTCCAACAATCTTCTCAAATCCGGAAGGACGCATTTTGGTTTGGCGAAGCCCAGGGCAGGATAGTTGTCACCGTGAAAAATTCCGATGCTGCGGATTTTGAAAAGTCATTGCAAATACCGTTTGAAAAATTAGGAATGGTTACCCGTGGAGAAATAATAATAGATAATGACAACTGGGGGTCGATTGGGGAGTGGGGCGAAAAATATGACAATGCCATTGGGAATTATTTTAAAAATTACATGCCGGAATAAATGAATGACCAGTCAAATATTGTTGTTACCGGCGCCGCGGGTTTTATAGGAAGTTGCCTCGTTGGGCACCTGAATGCCTCGGGTTACGATAATCTTATTTTGGTTGATGATTTTTCTCATATGAATAAGGAGCCCAATTTTTCCGGGAAAAAATATGTGGCAAAAATCGAGAGAGAGATTTTTTTTGAATGGCTGCAGGAAGAAAAACCCGCGATAGAATTTATTTTTCACATGGGAGCCCGAACAGATACTACTGAATTTGACTATTCAATTCATGAGCACCTGAACGTGGAATATTCGCAGAAAATATGGATGTACTGTGCGGAAAATCGTATCCCGCTTGTATATGCCTCCTCAGCTGCAACGTATGGCGCAGGGGAGCTCGGCTATGAGGATAGTCATGAAATAATTGAACATTTGCATCCGCTTAATCCTTATGGTGTTTCAAAAAATGAATTTGATAAATGGGCTCTTCGGGAGGCTGGGGATATCCTTCGACAAACCCAGGATGACAATTCTTTAATGAATTTAAAAGCGCCGCCCAGATGGGCCGGGCTTAAATTTTTTAATGTGTATGGCCCGAATGAATATCACAAAGGCAGGATGGCGAGTGTAATTTTTCACGCATACAACCAGGTAATTGAAAAAGGTTTTGTAAAGCTTTTCAGATCGCATAAAAAAGAGTTTAAGGATGGGGAACAGTTGAGGGATTTTATTTATGTAAGGGATGTCCTTAAAATCTGCTACTGGTTTTTGGAATGCTTTAAAAAAGATCCTGAAAGTTTTAAATCCGGTATTTATAATGTAGGAACCGGTATTGCACGCACTTTCAATGATTTGGTAACCGCAACTTTTAATGGGCTTGGCCGCGTGCCGGAAATACAATATATAGATATGCCCGCAGATATTCGCGATACTTACCAATATTATACACAGGCAGAGATGCAAAAGATAAAGGCCGCGGGGTATAATGATGCTATGTTTTCGTTGGAAGAGGGGGTAGATGATTATGTAAGAAATTATCTTTCACAAAAGAAATATTTATAATTTTCTGCAATTTCATTCATCGCGAAAAATATTATTGATAAAAGAGTTTCGCAGGTTTTTTCCACAAATCAGAATCTTTACTTTTTGCCAACAAATATTAGGCGTAAGTTTGCACGACCTCACGGATTTTGCAATTTCAATTTATTTCCGCCGGTCAGTTTTTTGATGGCGTTCAATTCAAAAAAATTTTAGCCAGGTATTTACATACAATGCCGGGTAGTATTTATTTTGTTTTGAATGGCAATTTTTTTTAAAATAAATATTAAAATAAATGGCAAAGTACATTTTTGTTACAGGTGGTGTTACTTCCTCCCTGGGAAAAGGCATTATCGCCGCTTCTCTTGCAAAGCTTTTGCAGGCAAGAGGTTTTAGAGTTACCATTCAAAAATTTGATCCGTATATAAATGTTGATCCTGGTACGCTGAATCCTTATGAACATGGGGAATGTTATGTAACAGAAGATGGTGCGGAAACAGATCTTGACCTCGGCCATTATGAAAGGTTTCTTAATATTTATACTTCACAGGCTAATAATGTAACAACCGGCCGTATCTATCAAACTGTTATCAATAAAGAAAGGGAAGGCGATTACCTGGGCAAAACTGTGCAGGTGGTGCCCCACATAACGGATGAGATTAAACGCAGAATGTTGCTGCTTGGCGAAAAAAATGAATACGATATAATTTTAACAGAAATAGGTGGAACTGTAGGAGATATAGAAAGCCTGCCATTTATCGAAGCCGTACGCCAGCTGCAATGGGAAATGCCTGAGGAAGACTGTATTGTAGTACACCTTACTTTGATTCCTTATCTGAAAGCGGCAAAAGAACTAAAAACCAAGCCAACACAGCATAGCGTAAAACTGATGAGTGAAAATGGCGTGCATCCCGATATATTGGTTTGCAGAACAGAAAGGCCGTTGAATGAAGAACTTAAAAGAAAGATTGCGCTTTTTTGTAACGTTAAAGAAAATGCTGTTATCGAGGCCGCGGATGCTTCTACTATTTACGAAGTACCTCTTGCCATGCTGCGCGAAAAACTCGATCTTATTGTTTTGAATAAATTAAATATTAAGAACTACAATGAACCCGAATTGGGTAAATGGAAAGAATTTCTTGATAAGCTGAAACGTCCGCGCTACAAGGTTACTATTGGTCTTATTGGAAAATACATTGAACTGCAGGATGCTTATAAATCCATCCTGGAATCTTTTATACACGCAGGAGCAATGAACGATTGTAAAGTGCAGGTAGTAAACGTACACAGCGAATACATTACCGATGAAAATGTTTACGAGAAATTGAATGGCCTTGATGGCCTTCTTGTTGCACCCGGATTTGGTTTCAGAGGCGTGGAAGGAAAAATCATAGCGGTGAAATATGCACGTGAGAATAAGTTGCCTTTTTTTGGAATTTGCCTGGGTATGCAGATGGCTGCGATAGAATTTGCCCGCAATGTACTGGGGATAACAGATGCAGATTCTACGGAAATGCAGCCTGACACAGTCAATCCTGTAATCGACATGATGGAAGAACAAAAGAAAATTACCATAAAAGGCGGTACCATGCGGTTAGGCTCTTACCCATGTATTATAAAGCAGGATACGCTAGCCCATCATATATATGGTATCAATGAAATAAATGAGCGTCACCGCCACCGTTGGGAGTTTAATAATAGATATCTTGCCCGGTTTGAAGAAGCAGGAATGATGGCAAGTGGTATTAATCCGCAAACAGGGCTGGTGGAAATACAGGAACTGGCAGAGCATCCTTTTTTTATCGGAGTACAATACCATCCTGAATTAAAAAGCACTGTTGAAAATCCCCATCCCATATTTGTAAATTTTATTAAGGCGGCAAAGCTATTCAGTGAAACAAATAAATTGGTAGACAAAGTGAAGATGCAGGGTGAAATGAGTAACTAATAAATTGAGAATTGCTAAATCAAATATTCCTGTTTCTAAATCCGTGATGTTGTATTACGATTGCGATATAAAGCGCTTGATTTTACTCCAGGAAACTAAACTCCTGATTTCACAATTTTGAAAAGTGTGCGGAAAATTTTTAAAGCCGTTTCTTTATTCGGAGAATATTAACAGTTTGCAGTAAACCTGTTTTTAATCTCCTGCAACCGGATAGCGTCTAATATGTATATTTGTTTTTATAAAGAAGTGATTTTAAAATTTATATAATGATGAAAAAATTACTAATTGGCGCATTCATCTTTTCGGGATTTTCAGTTTTTTCACAGGCTCCGGATGGTGGTAAAAGTGATCCTGGTGCAAAAACAATCCTGGACAACGTAAGCGCAAAGTTTAAAACATACAAATCTGTAGTAGCGGATTTTTCTCTTAAAATTGAAAATTCTTCAGGAAAAAATCTTGGCACAAAAACCGGGGTTGTAAACATGAAAGGTTCAAAATATCGGGTAAGCGTTTCAGGACAGGAGATATATAGCGATGGCAGCAACATCTGGACTTATGATAAATCAACCAATGAAGTGCAGATTACAAAATTTGATGCAACTGCCAATACAATCACTCCCCAGAAAATGTTCACTAACTTTTATGACAAAGATTTTTTGTATAAACTCAACGACGAAACCAAAAAAGGCAATAAAACCGTACAGGAAATTGAATTAACACCTTTGGATAAAACAAAAACTTTTTTTAAGGTGCTTATCGATATTGATAAAGCCAGCCAGTCTATCATGAGCACGAAAGTGTTTCAAAAAACCGGCGACCGGTATACTTATAATGTTACAAGCCTGAAAACAAATACCAATCCCCCCGATGCTTTATTTGTTTTCGATACTAAAAATTATCCAAAAGCAGAAGTTATAGATTTGAGATGAAGAAAAAGTTTAAGGTTCAAAGTTCAAGGTTCAAAGTTCAAGTTGCTCAAACCTTCAACCTTGAACTTTCAACTTTCAGCGTCATTTTCGCCGCCCCATCGAAAAGTATCAATTTTAAGGCCCGCCAGGCCGATAACCCTGTCAACAACCGTTGATGCAACATCCTCAATAGTTTGGGGCTTGCTATAAAACGAAGGAGTGGCAGGGCAAATTATTCCTCCGGCCATTGTGACTGTTTCCATATTGCGAATGTGAATAAGGCTATACGGAGTTTCTCTTATTACACATATAAGTTTTCGTCTTTCTTTCAATATAACATCCGCAGCCCTGGAAATCAGATCCCCCGACACACCTGAAGCGATCCGCCCGAGGGTCCCCATACTACATGGAACAATAATCATAATGTCATAATCACCCGATCCGGAAGCAAAAGGCGCCATAAAATCATTTTTTGCAAAATACTTTGCGTCATAAGATTTATAGATTTCATCTCCCAGTTCTGTTTGCCACACAATTTTGGCATTATCTGTGATTATAATGCCCAGCGATGACCATTGATCTTTTACCGATACCAGCTTGTTTAATAAGGTTTTCGGATAAATAGAACCACTGGCCCCGGTTATAGCAACAACAATTTTATGCATTGATAAGAAAATTATGCCCGGTGAGCGATAAAATTAAAAAATTAGTATTCAAATATTTATAATTTTTTTTCATCCAGACTCAATAAAAACATTTAACGTACGTTAATAGGATATGGCAAAAAGTATGAAACTCGTTTTAATAGCGTGCCTTTTCATTTTAAGCTCTGCCAAAGTTAATAATACCAATGGTGATAAACCTGGTTGGATAAAAATGAATGAACTAACTGAAAAAATAAAATCTGAACCAAAACCCGTAATAATTGATTTATATACTAACTGGTGCTATTGGTGCAAAGTAATGGATAAGAAAACTTACACGAGCACCAGGGTTATTTCTTATATAAATAGTCACTTTTACGCGGTAAAGTTAGATGCGGAAACCAAGGATGTTGTTCAATGGAACAATAAGGATTATAATTTTAATGATAATTACAAGGTAAATGATTTTACAATGTACGTAACATCCGGTCAGCCAGGATTTCCGACAACGGTGATATTTCCCGATGAACATAGTGAACCGATTGCAATTCAGGGTTTTTTAGAACCCAAAGAAATCGAGCCTATACTAAAATATTTTGGAGAGGGAGCTTTTAAAAAACAAAATTTTACGGAATTCAAATTAGGTTTCAAATCAACATGGTAAAAGCCATTTAATATATTATAAAGCTGTAACAGCGGCTTTAAACTCGGTTTTTCATAGGATATTGGATTATAACAGGGGTGGATTTTTAT
>JBDTZL010000334.1:0-7628 GCA_040005125.1 Ginsengibacter sp. | reverse complement strand
ACCCAATGACCCAATGACCCAATGACCCAATGACCCAATGACCCAATGACCCAATTGTAATACACAAAAATACAACCTTCAACCAATCACATTTTCTGCATCTTCTCAACTGCATCCTTATGTAAAAGAATCCTGATGAACTGGATGACGGCTGTCAATGCAAATATGCCGCCGATAACCCAGTTTAATATATTTTGATTGGCATTAAGTTTTTCCACAATGTATTTGCCACCAAAAATGAAAACACAATTGCCCATTAAAGTGCCGAGCCCGATACCAATGATGTATAAATTATAAAAAGAATTTTTTGGCTGCAAAATGTTTTTCGAGAATAACACCGTGCTCCAGCCAAACCAAAAAGGAATTTGCATGGGGCTGATTGAACTCAGCAATAACCCCAGGAAAAAACGATGCATATTATTATTGAGTATAATATTTTTCGCATGGTGCTCACGTGTGGCTGCAATAAAACTGCCTATGGCAAGCGCCAGTACAATGCCAAGTGTAATCCACTCCATCCACTTGAAAAGAACTTTTTGTTTGCGGATCCAGTTAATACCCACAAGAGAGATCCGTACATAGATCATTTCAGTTAAAAGAGAACCGAGAGAAAAATAAATTGCATTGCTGATACCTTCCTGTACGCTGATTTGCATCGCTGCTACATTAAGGGTGCCCAACGGCAGTGACCCCAGGAAGCTCACCATCATTCCCCAAAAAAAAACTTTTACAAGACCCATAAAGCATTAACTCTTCTTTGCCAATACTGACAAAGATACATTTACTGTGCTGCTTAAAACAGCACTTTTATCTCCAACTCCGAAATCAAGCCTGTCAATTTCAAAATCGCCTGTAAATAAATAAGTGTCATTCACTTTTTCCACATGAAATGGAAATGCAATTGGTTTTGTAATGCCATGCATAGTAAGGTTCCCATTAAAATAATAAAACCCTGATTCCGTTTTATTCGTTTTATCGATCTTGGTTGAAGTAATGGTAATTAGCGGGAATTTTTCCGCATCAAAATATTCGCTTCCTTTTAAATGCTTATCGCGGCTTCCATTATCCGTGTCAACGGTAGCGGCATCAACTGTTACAGTAATGCGGAATGCGGCAAGATCGCTTGTGAAAAAGTAAATATCGCCTTTCAGTCCGCTAAGGTCGCCGCCGGTCTTAATTCCGAAATTTTTTATTGTAAAATGAACTTTACTCCCCGCGTCATCGGGTGAATATTTTTGTGCATGAATTGCCGTAGAGATTAAGAAAATGAAGGGTAATAATTTTTTCAGGATCATAGGGCTTTTATTTCGGATAGTAAGATGATAAATATTTATGGAATTATGTTATCTGCTGCTTTAATTTTTTTATAATGTTTTTTTGTGTCGGTTATAAAGCGTATGCCTTTAAGTAGCGGCCAGTAAGCGATTCCCGCTTTATTGTTTTGCCTGCTTATTTCATAAAGTATCTTCCAATGTTTTAAAATTTCTTTCCAGGCACCGGTAAGCGTATAGCCGGTATCATAAAAATGATTGGGCTCTGCACCGCAGCCATTGTATTCGAGAATTACAAAATTTTTCCCCTGTTTCAATTCCCCGAGGGAATTACACATAATATCATACCGGCCATAAAAAAAATCATTGATTGAATGACTTATTTTATCAAGAATACTCAAAATATTTTCATCAATTTCATTTTTAAGATCAATAAAACGGGCGCCGCGGTTGTGATTGGCTGCATAGCTTAGCATATATTTTTCACCTTCTGGTACTATTTTTTTAAAATTGTGGTTGTGTTTCAGGCTTAGTTCGCTGATTCTTTTTTCAGATTTGGAATTCATTAATATAAGTTCTTTCAGGGTATGCACCCCATCCCCCGTTACCTGCAACGGAATCTTTTGTAAGAAACCGGTTATTACGCCTTTTGGTTCATTTGGATACCGGTAATAAAAAAGACTTACTTCTATTGGATATTGAATCAGTTGTTGAACAAAATATTCAACAGGTACCTGGTTATGGTAATTTTTAAGTTGCGGTTCCGTATCAATTTTCCTGAATAAAATTCCCTGGCCTCCTATTTCCGGCTTTACAATCAGCGGGAAGTTAATATTACGTTCGTTCAGCCGTTTCAACACCAATACAAAATCTTCTGATGGGCTTACATTAAAAAATGCAGGGCACAAATGTTTCGGAAGCAGGTCGTGCATTTCTTTTTTGGGCTCGCCTTCCATACCGCCAAATGTAAGCCTGGGGTTACTCGGTGTAAAAAACCATACGGCCCGTGAACGGATGATATACCATAACCATACCGGTGCAATAGGGGTATATAAAATTTTGAACGGCCATTGTTCCCAGTTTTTTATTTTATTTAACAGCGTCACTTATTTTTAGATAGCCGCAAAAATAAGTTTTAACCTTTGAAGTTGAACCTTTGAGCCTGTGATCAATCATAAAAATTGTTTGTTGTATTTTAGCTCATTAAAATGAATTGCAGATGCATGTACCAACAATGGCCGAAATGATCGCCGAAAATAAGACCCCGGAAATTTTATTTTGGGTTGGTTGTGCAGGGAGTTTTGACCAGCGGGCGCAAAAAATTACAAAAGCTTTTGCAACCATACTTGACAAAGTTGGCGTAAGCTATGCTATATTGGGTAAAGAAGAAATGTGCACAGGGGATCCTGCCCGTCGCGCAGGAAATGAATTTATGTTCCAGATGATGGCATACCAGAACATACAGGTGCTGGATGGTTATGGTATTAAAAAAATTGTAACTGCATGCCCTCATTGTTTTAATATTTTCAAAAATGAATACCCCGTGTTGGGTGGCGATTATGAAATAATGCACCATTCTGCATTTCTTCAACAGCTTATTGATGATGGTAAAATAAAAATGAAAGAGCAAGGCGAATTCAAAGGGAAAAAAATCACTTACCATGACAGTTGCTATCTTGGAAGGGCTAATAATATTTACGAAGCGCCCAGGAAAGTTTTGGAATCTTTGGATATAGAACTGGCAGAGATGAAACGATGCAAAAGCAATGGATTGTGTTGTGGTGCGGGCGGTGCACAAATGTGGAAAGAGGAGGAAAAAGGAAATACCAGGATCAATAATGAAAGGACAAAGGAAGCACTTGAAACGGGAGCCGGTATTATCGCTGCTGCCTGCCCGTTTTGCAATACTATGCTTACCGATGGAGTAAAGCTGAATGAAAAAGAAGAAACAGTAAAGGTGATGGATATAGCAGAGATTGTTGCAGCGGGGATGGAATGAAGCGGGCGACGGCCAATAGTCAATAGACAAAGGTAAAGTTCCACTCCTAAGCTGAAGGACGGCGAAAGTTGGGTGAGGTTTAAAAGTGTAAATTTTATTGAAAAAATAATAGGTAAGATCAGGAAGATTTTTGCAAAATTTTAAGTTGGAATGGTATTATAAAACCTTCCGGGTTTGTATCATCCGGTTAACAATTTCAATAAGCAATAAAAATCTTTCTAATCCCGCTGAAAGCTTAGAACTCGTAGCTGATAGCTGATAGCTGAATAGCTGATAGCTGATTGCAATTCATGAACTAATTAACGAACAAAGAATGCCCGAAGAAAAAAGTTTAAATTTTATTGAAGAAATTGTTGAGGAGGATCTAAAGGAAAGCCGGCTTGAAAATATTTTAACCAGGTTTCCTCCCGAGCCGAATGGTTACCTGCACATAGGCCATGCAAAAAGTATTTGTCTCAATTTTGGCCTTGCTCAAAAATATAATGGTGCAACCAATCTTCGCTTCGATGATACCAATCCCGACAAAGAAGAAGTTGAATATGTTGATAGCATCAAACAGGATGTTAAGTGGCTTGGATTTAATTGGGTCAATGAATTTTATGCAAGTGATTATTTTGATGAATTGTATGATCTTGCTGTAAAGCTCATCCGCAAAGGTCTTGCATATGTTGATGATAGCAGCCCCGAGAAAATTGCCGCTGAAAAAGGATCGAATACAGAACCGGGTATTGAAAACGAATACCGCAACAGGAGTATTGAAGAAAATATCCTGCTTTTTGACCAGATGAAAAACGGAAAATTCAAAGACGGCGAAAAAGTGTTGCGTGCGAAGATTGATATGGCTTCCATAAACATCCACATGCGTGACCCGATTATGTACCGGATAAAAAGGGCACACCATCACCGCACAGGTGATAACTGGGTAATCTACCCGATGTATGATTTTGCACATGGGCAGAGCGACAGTATTGAACACATTACCCACAGCATTTGCACATTGGAATTTGTTGCACATCGCCCATTATACGATTGGTTTATACAAAAGCTCGTAATTTTTCCGTCTCATCAATACGAATTTGCACGGCTCAACATGACCTATACGATAATGAGTAAACGCAAATTGCTCCGGTTGGTGAATGAGCGCTATGTATCCGGGTGGGACGATCCCCGTATGCCTACCATTTCTGCGTACAGGCGAAAGGGTTATACGGCCTCAAGTATCAGGACGTTTTGCGATAAGATAGGCGTTGCCAAACGCGATAATCTTATTGAAATTGGCCTGTTGGAATTTTGCCTCAGGGAAGAATTGAACCTAACCGCCCCCCGTGTGATGGCAGTGTTGCACCCGGTAAAGCTTATTATTGATAATTATGAAGAAAATAAAACTGAGGAATTAACAACTGAAAATTTACCTAACGATCCTTCCAATACACGCACAGTTCCTTTCTCAAAAGAGCTTTGGATAGAAAAGGAAGATTTTATGGAGGAGCCTGTAAAAAAATGGTTCAGGCTTGCACCCGGCATGATGGTAAGATTGAAAAGTGCTTACATTATTCGCTGCGACAGCTTTATAAAAGATAATGATGGTAATGTAACAGAACTCCATTGCACTTATTTTCCCGAAAGTAAAAGTGGCCATGACTCCAGCCACCTCAAAGTGAAAGGTACCATTCATTGGTTGAGTGTACCCCATGCCGCCCGCGCCGAAGTAAGGTTGTATGACCGGCTGTTTACAGTTGAAAATCCGGCAATGGAAGATAATTTTAAAGATTTTATCAATCCCAATTCTTTAGAGGTAATACCTGGTGCCTTTATTGAACCCCATCTGCAAAATGCCGAAGAAGGAGCACATTTTCAGTTTATACGCAATGGATACTTTTGTGTAGATAAAGATTCAAAACCCGGCGCTTTGGTGTTTAACAGGACCGTTACTTTAAAAGACAGCTTTAAGAAATAAAACCGTGAAAGTATTTGCCTTCTATTGACCCGGGAATGCCCCGGTGGGAAAGTCATATAATATATAAATGCTGGAATGAAGAATTTACCCGGAGCGATGTTAAAAATTAAACCTAAGAAATGCAAGCTCCTAAAAATTTGTGTTGCAAACATTTTCCGTTTATGACGGGTAATTCATCGCTCGTAACAATTTTTCACGGAGCTTTTCCTTTCATATTTTACACACTCTTGCGCGTATTCCTTTCTTTTTGTATGGAAATATGTGCCGGAAACAAAGAACAGGACTCTTGAAGAAATGAACCATGTATGAGAGCAGGAATTACAAACTAAATATACAGGAGTATGAAAAAAATAAACGCCGGCGTTTTTATATTATGTATGGCAGTAACTTTGATTTCAGCCCGGAGCTCTTATTGCCAGCCAGGCACACTGCCTTACAAAAAAATAAAAGCCATTCCTGAAACATTTGAACAACTGCCTTTTTCGGCAATAAAACCTGGAGGATGGCTAAAAAAAGAAATTGAAAAAAGCCTTGATGGCTTTACGGGTCATCTCGATAGCCTTGTGCCCTCCCTGGTAGTTGACGATGATATTTATGATAAAAACAGGCTTACCAAACATGTAAAGAGTAAAGATGTAGGAGCACTTGCTGATGCCGGAGATTGGCAGGTACAGTTTCTTTGGTGGAACAGCGAAACGCAAAGTAACTGGTGGGATGGCTACATCAGGAGCGCTGTTCTTGCTGGTGACAAAGAACATCTCGCAAGAATCAGGGATTATGTGGAACGAATATTGGCAACCCAGGATAAGGATGGTTATCTCGGTATTTATGATAAGGAACTCCGCTATAAATTTAATAATGAAAATGGGGAGCTCTGGGCAAAGACTACTTTACTGAGAGGATTATTGGCCTGGTATGAATATACAAATGATCAAAAAATATTAATCGCGATAGAAAGAGCCGTACAAAATGTAATGGTTAATTATGCTGAAAATGCATCGCACCCCTTTTATTCGGTAAAGCCTGATGATGGTGGATTAACTCATGGATTGGTATTCACAGACGTGCTGGAACATTTATACCGGGTCACCAAAAAAGAAAGGTATCGCAGCTATTGTTTGTTTTTATACAAGGATTTTTCCACACAGATACTAAATGAAGATGCACAATATAAAAAGCTTGTTGATCCAAACTATATTTTAAAAGGGCATGGTGTGCATACTTATGAACATGTACGCCCGGTAGCTGCTGCTTACTATGCTTCGGGCAATCAATTGTTGGGTGAGGCATTGAATGGTTTTTTAAATAAAATTAATCAAACGACTACTGTTTCAGGCGGCCCGGTTGGCGATGAATGGATAGCAGGTCATAAGGCTGATGAAACCACCACAGGCTATGAATATTGTTCCCTGCAGGAATTAATGAACAGCTATGAAGATTTGCTGTCAAAAACCGGTGAATCAAAATTTGGCGATAGAACAGAACAATTATTTTTCAATGCTGCGCAAGGAGCACGGGATCCCGGGCAAAGCTGCATTGCCTATCTCAAAACAGATAATTCTTATTATATGACCGGGGGTTTAAATGGTGATACTACCAAAAAAAAGCAAACACGATATTCTTATTCGCCGGTTCACCAGGACGCGGCGGTATGCTGTGTGCCCAATGCCGGAAGAATTACTCCATATTATGTTCAGAATATGTGGATGCGGGATAAACAGGGACTGGTCGCGTCATTATTGGGCCCCTGTGAAGTAAACACGATTGTCAAAGGTAGAAAAGTTTATATACAGGAAAATACCTCGTACCCATTCGATTATTCTATTGACTTTACAATTGAAATAAACCAACCTGCAACGTTTGACATTAAAATAAGAAAGCCGTCGTGGGTTACTAAATTTTCCGTGAGTGCGGGATGGGTAGAGAAAGATGGATTCATAATAATACACAAAACATGGGAAAATAATGATAAGGTTACTATTCAGTTTTTTCCGGGGCCTATGGCAAAAACAGGTTTGAATAACGAATATTATTTTACTTATGGCGCACTCGTTTTAGGCCATCCCATTGAATCAACAGCAACCATAACAAAAGAATATGCTTTAAAAGGTTTTCACGACTTTCAATACAAACCTGTTTCATTAGTAGTGTACCAGTATATTAACGCTAATGAATCAAAAGTTACCATTGAAAATAAAAATAGACTGGAATTCGCAACTATGATGTTTAATCCCATTACACAGAAAAATGATTCGATTGAATTAGTTCCAATGGGGAATACTATTTTACGACAAGTGAGTTTTAGAAGGAAATAGAGGCCAAGGGGGAAGATAATGATTATATTTTTGGTTGATTAGTTAATAGGTTAATTAGTTGATTGCACCATGCCAATTGCAAACTG
>JBDTZL010000018.1:0-7649 GCA_040005125.1 Ginsengibacter sp. | reverse complement strand
ATTCAATGTACTATGTATTGCATAGAACATGTTTTAAACCATATCTTTGTTATGTAATTAACCACTAAACAAATAAAAAATAAAATAATGAAAACAGTAACCAACAACGAAGAATCAGGCAAAGTAGAATTCTTCAAACGCATTTTGTACTCGTTCCAGGTACTTATGGTAGGTATCGCATTACCCATATTATTTTTGATTGGCATTTCAGATGGCAATCAAAAGAAACCTGCAGAAACTGAAGTAAAAGAAATCAGCAACCCAACTCAATTATCTGCAAAGTCTGCAATTGGGTTGTATATCCCCAGAACATAATTGGGAATTTCATATAATATCATAATCAAAATAAAAATAAAATAATGAAAACAGTAACCAACAACGAGGAATCAGGTAAATCAGAATTCTTCAAACGCATTTTGTACTCATTCCAGGTACTTATGGTGGGTATCGCATTACCGCTATTGTTTTTGATTGGCATTTCAGACGGCAATCAAAAGAAACCTGCAGAAACTGAAGTAAAAGAAATCAGCAACCCAACTCAATTATCTGCAAAGTCTGCAATTGGGTTGTATATCCCCAGAACATAATTGGGAATTTCATATAATATCATAATCAAAATAAAAATAAAATAATGAAAACAGTAACCAACAACGAGGAATCAGGTAAATCAGAATTCTTCAAACGCATTTTGTACTCATTCCAGGTACTTATGGTGGGTATCGCATTACCGCTATTGTTTTTGATTGGCATTTCAGACGGCAATCAAAAGAAATCTGCAGAAACTGAAGTAAAAGAAATCAGCAACCCAACCCAACTATCCGCAAAACCGGTAGTTGGGTCGTATATCGCGAGTATCTAATTTGAAAATTTCATTTAAACATTAACGCACTAAGATGAAACAACCAATTCTAATCCTTAATTTATCACTTTCAACTCTTTATTCCATTGCACAATGTGATAAAAGCGTGACCTACTTTTCCGGCAAAGCCGAATTTATCGATACTGCCGGAAATTTAGATCGCAGTGCAGAAGGAAAGATAACAGTTATAGTAACAAAGACAAAGATCATTCTAATGCGCAATGACGATGATAATAATACCATAAATGGGGAATTTACCAATCCGGTGTGTGGGTGGAAAGAGCCTTTTAGGAATGGCACTACCATCTTTACTGCCGGCTAATTAAAAAAGTGGAGAAAGCAACAACGCTACTGTTTGTATTATTGGAAATGAAGGAAAAGCAACGATCTTGATAAATTTCAAGAACAGGGTAAGATCCTAAAACTTCTTCCATTTAGTTAGGAGGGGAAAGAGTAACCAGGAAAGTTGCAATAATAAGCCTGGTTCCCCGAGTAATCCTCTTATAAAAACATATTTTATCCGATCACAAACCTGTAACCAATACCTTTAATAGTAAGTATTTCAACAGATGGGTCACTCTTCAAATAGCCTCTTAATTTGGTAATGTATACATCGAGATTGCGGCTGTTGAAAAAATTATCATTACCCCAAAGCAGGTTAAGAATATCACGCCTGTCTATAAGTTTATCGCGGTTTTGGTAAAGCACTTTTAATAATTCGGATTCCTTATAGGAAAGTTTTCTTTCTTCCTCATTACAGTAAAGTATCTGTCTTACCATATTAAAATTGCAATTGCCGATAGTGACAATATCTTTCCTGTCCGGAAGAACATTTTCTCTACCTGGCCTCAATGCATTTTCAATTCTCACTATTAACTCCTCCATGCTAAAAGGCTTCCTGATGTAATCATTTCCACCAAGCTGAAATCCTTTTACAAGATCTTCCGTTTGTGATCGCGCTGTAAGGAACAATATGGGAATTTTTGTGTCAATTTTCCTGATGTCCTCAGCAATTGCAAACCCGTCTTTATTAGGTAACATTATATCAAACACACAAATATCAGGTGAGCATGAGTGAAAAAGTGTCATCACATTCGCACCGTCTTCTTCCATGAAAATTTCATAGCCGCGGCTCTCAAGGCTTTCCTTGACTATCTTGCCGAGAAACAATTCATCTTCAACATATAAAACTCTTGTGCTCATATTTTCATGCTCTTCCGGCGAACCTGCCGGTTTTTGTCATAATATATTACCGGAGCTTCTTCGAAAGGAACCTTAACCGTAAAAGTGCTGCCTTTGCCCAATTCGCTCTCAACCTCTACAAACCCATGATGGCGCCTTACAATATGGTTCACATAGCTTAAGCCCAGCCCATAGCCTTTTATATTATGCTTATCACCACCCGGTACCCGGAAAAACTGTTCAAATATTTTTGATTTGTATTCTCCGGCAATTCCAATTCCATTATCAGTCACACGAAACTCGAGATATTGTGACTGGTCAAAAATATAAACACTGATGTGAGGATTTTCTTTACAATACTTTAGTGCATTATCCAGCAGGTTATATACTACACTTGCCATATGCAATTTATCTGCTTCAATAATAAAATTTTCGCCGGATGTTTTCAATGTGGTAACAGCATTTTGTTGTTCAAATTGCAATTTCATTGAATCCATTACTTCCCTGGCTAACTGCACTAAATCAAACTTCTCTTTCTCCAGCGTAATCTCTTTCTTTTCAAACATCGAGATTTTCAAAACCTTATCAACCAATAGACTTAACCGTTGCAATTCAGAAGCCGAAATATCCAAATATTCTTTTGTACGTACCGGGTCAAATAATCCTCCGAAATTACGGAGCGCTTCAATGGCCACATTGACTGTAGCAATGGGTGTCTTTAATTCATGAGTGATATTGCTGATGAAATCGTTTTTAATAGTTGCCAGGCGTTGTTGCGTAAGGAGGTTTCTATAGATAAACAGAAATGATGCAATGGTAAGTGCGATAAGCAACACAGATAATACCAGTTGCAAACTGATGCTTTTTAAAATAAGATATTGGGGGCTTTCAAAAGACGCTCTATATCCTATTAATCCAAATAATCCCATCGGAACAATTCCCGTGCAGAAAGAGGATATACACCTGGTGGTATCATGCGACATGTTGATTTTGAAAATTGTAAACGCCAGGTCAATATTTGCATTAACAAGTGCATGCCTGTAGGAGGAATCTATATCTACCAATGGAATTGAGTCATACAATTGCGAGCTGTCTTTTAATGACCGCAAAAGCGGAGGCAGCTTTTCACTATGCTTAATGATAATATTTTCATTTCGGATAGAATCTTTGAAGGGAAGGCGGCCATTGTGAAAACTATCTACCCTGTTATCAATAGAAATAAAAAAATTTCTCTTTCCACCTGTTGAGGAAGCAGTATCATCAATTCGTTTACGCAACACGTTTGCCATATCCACCATGAATAAGTTTTCACCGGGCAAACCTGAAAATAATGAATCATTCTTAAATCTTTTAACCTGCAGCTGGTACAATGTTTCCCGAAAAACAATGTCTGTATTTTTTTGGATACTGCTTTCTTTATCGTTGTACAATGTAACCAGCCAATATAGCTGGAAACATGAAATTACCAGGACACTTACGATCATTAGTAACTGTGCAGTACGAAGTTTTTTCATGTATCAAACAAAAATAGTGGATTAAAATATTGCAGGTGCCGCGGATTAACCTTAATTAACATTAATGAAATGGTGGTTAACCTTTTGGGGGAACTGAAAACAATATTTTTGAAAAAAAAATCATGAAAAATTTATTAATGTTGCTGCTGGTATCGTTTGCGCTGCAGGTTGCAAGTGCGCAAATAAAGGAGGGAAAAATAGTATATGAGCAAAAAAATGATCTGCATAGAAGGATGCAGGATGAACAAATGAAAACAATGGTCCCGCAATTCCGTACATCCAGATTTGAATTAAATTTTGCAGATAATGAATCCATTTATAAGATACAGGAAGAAGAACCTGACATAACCGAAAATACAGGTAATGGCGGAATTGTAATGAAATTTGGCGGTGCTAATGCCGAATATTATAAAAACTTCGCTACTCAAAAACAAGTTGAAAAAAGAGAGCTTGGCGATAAGGATTACATCATTGAAGATTCTCTCCGGCACATCAATTGGAAACTGGTTGATGAAACAAAAATTATTCTTGAATATCACTGTAAAAAGGCAAGTGGTAAAACAGAAAGAGGAAGCGAGGTTGAAGCATGGTACACGGAAGAGATCCCTGTATCTTCCGGGCCCGAAACTTTCAGTGGCTTGCCGGGAATGATTCTACAGGTTGATATTAATAAAGAAGAATTCTTGATAACGGCAGTTACTGTAGACAAATCTGCCGATAAAAAAGAATTGAAGGCGCCTTCAAAGGGTAAAAAAATTACTCCCGCAGATTTTGCTGCAAAACAAAAGGAGCTATTTGGAAATCAAACGGGGCCAGTGATGCGGGTTGTGAATAATTAACGCCATTGTTGTTCTTATAAAAGCTTCTTAGAAGTTGTTTAAAAATGAAATCTCCGTTTACCATATTGCGGCCCGCACGTCCGGCAGGCAGGTTGTTGAGGACACCAACCGCGGCGTTGTGCCGTGGCCGGTAGTGCCCCACAAGCCACTTTTATATTTATGCAAAATCTTACGAATCAATTTTGAAGCCTCTTAGGAAAGAGGCTTTTTGCATTTAGCATTGCCTATTTAATATTGGAGCAATTACAAATGATTACGTTGTATGTTTATTGCATTTTTAGTGCCTGGTTTCATATATAAAGCCAGAATTTATGACCAAACACTAATGTAACTACAATAATACCAAAACCATCCCGGCCAGATTATAAATAAACTTGATAGACTCAATTGCCTTTATATCGAATAACAAACAAATTGACAATATATTAAACCTTTTAGAGAACACCGATATCTACTCTCACACGCATTCGCCCTCGATTTGGGAAACGAAAATCATAATAGTTAGTAAAAATTCCGATAGCGTACTTTTAAATATTGAAAAGACAACAAATGGAACAGTAATTTACACCTCAGATAATAATTTCAGGAATAATGAACTTGCCAGGTATTTAGAAAAAATTACAAATTTTACGACGCCAAAATTTTCAAAATAATTTCAAAAGTAATTCATCATTTAAGCTTGCATCAAGAAGATTCCAAACCCTTCAAACTAATCCACTTACATAAGCCTCACAGACTTTTGAAAACCCGTAGAGCTTTAGGCCTATACCCCCCTGGGATTTGGGTTAAATTCATTGAAAAAACGGCCATGTAGAAACACAGCCGTAAAAACTAAATATACCAATGAGAAAATCAGAAGGTGCGGATTACAGCCTTTGTACCGTTATTGTTTGTTTTCAAAAGGCTGTAAGTAAATCCTACCATATAGTAACGCTTCAACGTTTTATAAGTTACATCCTCAATATAATTTTGATTGGCATTTCGGCTGACTCCTATGTTCTGGTTAAGAATATCATTTACGCCAAATTTTAATTCACCTTTCTTATTTTTCAAGACCTGTTTAGTTATTACGGCATTCCATTTCGTAAAGTAAGTATTGAAACCCGGGGGCCGTCCTGTATTGGCAGTATAAGTAACATCGGAATTAATCCCCATCCCTAAAGGAAGCGTCTCATTGATTTCCATTGAATATTCCTGTTGCCAGTATTTATCATTGAGTGATGGCTGTAATGAGTATCTGACCGTACTATAACTTATTCTTGCTTCAGTACTAATGTCCAGCTTGTCTTTATAATTATAATTCATCGATACCCTTGGAGTATAAGAAACGTTGTGAATATTATTTCTCAATCCATTAACAAGATTTACATTATTATTAAGAAATATATTGCCACCCAACGTGAATCTTGTATTGAGTTTCTTTACCCTGAACCCCCAATCAACTATGCCGAATACACTGTAGATTCCACCTGTGTTTACGGGATGCGTTGTACGAATACCCTGGTCATTAATATCGTCGGCGTTAACAATGGCATTTTGTGTGCCCGAAGCATTCACCATCATCATCATATTTTTTTGCTCCAGCGGATTCGCTGAGAAATACTGTGCCGTTGCATTATGTGTATATCCCTGTTTTAAAGAAGGATTCCCCACACGAATGTTTAATGGATCGCTGATATCGGTTACCGGTTGCAACTGTGATGAAGTTGGTTGCCGGGTACTGGTATTGTAATCAAACCTGAATGTTTTTGATCTTGTGAAATTATAGGTGAAATTTGCTGAGGGCAATACATTTATAAAAGACTGAGATACTCTGACGGTGCTATCTTTGATCCTGCTTGTTAATGCGGTATATTGAAGGTTTGCTGCAATGGCTACACCATATTTTTTGTGTATATTTTTCAATCCTGCACCGCCACCGGTATATTGATACTCATTATTAAATACATTGCTTTGCAAAGGGTTCAATCTATCATATTTGCTATTGTAATTATTATAATCATAGGTAAGCCTGTTGAGACTTCCATTGTTAAAATTGTAAGAGGTATTTAATTCTATTAATGTTTTTTTAGATAACGGCTCCGTATAAGTGATATTACCACCATAGCTCTGCGTAATACTTTTAATATTATTTACCTGGTTTATTGTATCAATACTCCGGGTTGAATCTCTTGCAAAAAAGTCATTGATGGAATGCTGGGAACCTTGCGACCGGCTATCATTATAGGCCATTGAAAAATTCAATGAAATAGTTCTACCTTTTTTTGAAAAGCGGTGCCTGAATAAAATGTTGTTCTTTAAATCGTCCCCTGTTGCATCTGAAAGGGTATTCGAAAAACCATCATTAAGTTTTGTATTATCCGCAAATGCTGATACATAATTACCGGAAGAATTGTAGTGATTAACCTGGTGCGTATAAGATGGTGTAAATTTTATGGAATTGAAAGAATCTATTTTATGATCAATGCTGATATTAAACCGGCTGCTTTCCGTTGCCCTGCTGTTGTTGCTGTTCTCTGAGTAACTATAAGGGTTCAGCGAAGAAATGAATTCCCTGTTCAAATGCTGATCTGTTGCGACTTTTATATTATTATAAAAATAACTCCCGTTAACATCCGTTTTTTTGTTCCAGGTATCATTGAAATTCAACCCGCCGGCAATGGTCGTGGCGATACCGGCAGCAGAGACGCCATCACCTTCCACGGGCAGCCCGAAAACAGTACCACCTCCATCATTAATTACAATACGCATACCCCCACCACCTGCGCCTTTCATCATATTTCTCGTTTCACCGGTAAAATTGAGAACATCCATTATCGAAAACCCCTGGCGGTTGGTATTATTAGCCATACCGATCGCTGAAAGCTGCTGATCTCCCTTGAAGCGGTTTACATTGAACTGGCCGTCATAACGACCGGGCATACCCGCACCTGCTTTTATTTTTCCAAATGTTGGATTTTTTTTGTCGTTTTTTAGCTTTAAATTCAATGCAGTTTCCCCGTTTCCATCATTAAACCCCGTAAATTGTGACTGATCTGATTTTTTTTCAAATACCTGGACTTTATCAACAGCATCGGCAGGCAAATTCTGTGTCGCTAATTTGGGATCTTCTGTAAAAAATTCTTTACCATTCACAAACACTTTATTAATTTTTTGCCCGTTGACGCGAATGACCCCATCTTTATCGACTTGTATCCCCGGCATTTTTTTCAAAAGATCTTCTACGACGGCATTTGGCTTTGTTGCAAATGAACC
>JBDTZL010000376.1:0-7651 GCA_040005125.1 Ginsengibacter sp. | reverse complement strand
CCTGCTTCGTTTGGACATTTATCTTCTTCATCATTTACACCGTCTTTGTCAGTATCGGGTATCGGGCAACCCTGGTAGCGGGCAACTCCGGGCACATTGGGGCATTTATCTTCTTCATCATTGATACCATCTTTATCAGTATCAGGTATCGGGCAACCCTGGTACTTTGCAAGGCCGGCAACATCAGGACATTTATCATCTTTATCTGCAATGCCATCACCATCCCGGTCGGGGCAGCCTTGCAGCGCTGCCGTGCCCGCCTGGTCGGGACAGGCATCAAGGCTATCAACTATGCCATCACCATCGCGGTCCTTAACTTCCACAACTGGTATTTCAACTGGTTTAACGGGTTTTGGCTTGCTGATATTTACTGCAATACCCAATGAATGAAATAGATTGTTTGGGAAAACATCCTTACTTAATGAAGTTCTGTATTGGGTTTGTAAAAGAAAATATACCTGGCTCCTTATATTAAACTGGAAACCTATGCCCAATGGAAAATAACCGCCAAATTTATTTGTATAATAACCTCCGCCAATTCCGGCAGTTAAAAAAGGCTGGAAAAAATGAGCATCGGTTAATGGATGAAGATTTACAGCACCTTCCAATTCAGATCCAAATTCATTGTCATAACGCCTGCCGACAGGATTGTTATCATTATGCAGAGTATAGGCATAGAAAATAGCGTTATACTTTCCGGAGAAATCAAGATATCTGTTTAATCCTTTCCAATAAGAAAGAGTAAAAGCAGATGCTTGTTTACCCGGCTTGAAAATATCTCCCTGCTTAAAGACATCACTCAGTGAAGTATTATGAATTGCGGCAGGTGAATTATAATCAACCAGGGAATAATGGAAACCAAGAAGCGAGGGTTTTATAGGTGAGGTGAATCTTTGTGCCAAAGTCGTATAGCCAAGGCACACCACTAGCAAAATAAAAGTTAGTTTTTGTTTCATACATTAGTTTTAATTTAAACAATCGCTATTCATTTATAATAAAATGATTAGCATTTTTTTGCAAGTCCAAAGATACGAACAAATATTATTCCACATATCCTGCAACGGCAAATAATGTGCATCCTTATTTGGAGCACAGTTTTGAATTAAGTTATATTTGCCAAATTATTTTTATCGGTGTTGTATACTTTATCAGGAAAGAAATATTTTGTACCTACTCCGGAGAGATAATAATATTTATTGTTTATTAACAGGCCCCGTAGCTCAGTGGATAGAGCAACAGCCTTCTAAGCTGTGGGTCACACGTTCGAATCGTGTCGGGGTCACTACATTGTTTTATTATACTCTGGAATATTACAAGGAAATTTAAAGAATCCGCATTTTTTATAAATATAAAATGAGGTTCTTTGCCATAGACGTAGTTTCTTGCAGAAGGTTCTTATCAATTATCTTCCCCAAATATTGTGATCTTCCCCAATTTGGGGTATATATTAAGTCACGGAATAATTGTGTGTTTCGTACTTTTATAAAAATGAATAAGACATGGATGTCCACATTGAAGAAAGCTGGAAAAAAATATTAAAGGAAGAATTCGACAAAATATATTTTCAACAAATTGTTACTTTTCTGAAGGCTGAAAAAGCAGCTGGTAAAATTATTTATCCCCCAGGTCCATTAATTTTTAATGCATTTAATAAAACACCTTTTTCAAAAGTAAAGGTTGTTTTACTAGGCCAGGATCCTTATCACAACAAAGGGCAGGCACATGGATTAAGTTTTTCAGTTCCTAACGGTGTTGCCAAACCTCCGTCACTTGTTAATATTTTTAAAGAGCTTGAAAGCGATTTAGGCATTCCTCCATCACAAAATGGGAATCTCGAAAAATGGGCTATGCAGGGTGTATTATTATTAAATGCATCATTGACCGTGAGACAAAACGAACCCGGAAGTCATAGTAAAATCGGGTGGCTTCAGTTTACTGATACTGTCATTTTAAAAATTTCGGAACAAAAGGAAGGGGTTGTTTTTTTACTATGGGGTAAATTTGCACAGGATAAGCGATCGCTAATTGATGAAACCAAACATTATGTCCTGAAGGCAGCACATCCGTCTCCCTTCAGTGCAGATAAAGGTTTTTTTGGATGCAGGCATTTTTCAAAAACAAACGAACTGCTTGCCATCCGCAATAAAGAACCTATAGACTGGAAGCTATAATTTGTTTGTCTTAAATATTTAAGGATTGAAAGACTTTCTTGCACGAATTTTTGCGGCATGGGCACTTCTCGTTTTTATCATTACAATGCTGCCTGTGGCGTTGCTTATGTGGATCATCGGACTTGTAAAAGAGCCAGGGCGTACCCATATTTTTCGTGTTATCTCAAAGATATGGATGAGGATTTTTTTCTTCGCAACGGGATGCAGGTTAAAGATCTCCGGAACAAAAAATTTTGCCTCAGGCGAGAATTATATTGTTATCTGCAATCACAATTCTTTAATGGACGTACCCATAAGCACTCCTTTTATTCCCGGAACCAATAAAACTATTGCAAAAGCAGAAATGGCTAAAATTCCTGTTTTTGGGTTAGTGTATAAAAGAGGATCCCTATTGGTTGACAGAAATGATAAAACCAGCCGGCGTGATAGTTTTAAAAAAATGAAACAGGTACTTGGTATGGGAATGCATATGTGCATTTATCCTGAAGGTACCCGGAATAAAACTGAAATGCCTTTAAAGGAATTTCACGATGGAGCCTTTAAACTTGCGGTTGACTGCGAAACAAGTATTTTGCCTGCATTGATATTCAATACAAAAAAAGTGCTGCCCCCCGGTAAAACATTTTTCTTTTGGCCATCAAAAATGGAACTGCATTTTTTACCTCCGGTAGCAATAAGCAGGTCAGATGATTTTGAAACAGTGAAACAAAAATTGCATAAGATGATGAGTGAATATTATGTTGCGCATCTCGCAATAGTCAATGGTTAATAGTTAATGCTGGTAGTAGCTTTAAAAAATGGCAATCGGTCAATGACTTAATGACTTAATGACTTAATAATTCAATGACTACTCAATCATTTTATGTCTCATACCATACATTATTAAACCTCCTATAGTTCTGGCGCCTACTTTATTCTTCATGTTCTGGCGAATGGTTTCTATCGTTCTCGGGCTTAAGAAAATGATTTTAGAAATCTCTTCTGTTGTTTTGTCTTCCCCAAGCAGTTGTAATATTTTTAATTCTTTCTCACTGAATGTTATGGGAACATTGCTGCCATAATGATGACGTATATTTTTCTTTTGCATCAGTTTCCCCATCACTGCATTATTCACCAATTGATTGAAATAAAAATCACTATTCATGCAGGTAAGTATGGCCTCATATATTTCATCGGGGTCAGTAGTTTTTGTAAGATATGCATTGGCGCCCATTTCCATCATTTTACTAATCATCTGCTGGTCATCGTACATTGTAAGCACAATTATCTTCACATCTTCGTGCTGCTTACGGAGCATTCCAATAGCATTGATGCCATCTATTTCAGGCATCCTTATATCCATTAATAAAACATCTGGTTTTTTTATATTGATCTTATGCATAAGATCTTTTCCATCTTCAGCCTCCCAAATCATTTTCAAATTTTCTTTGGATGAAAGAGCCATTTTAATTCCGTCTCTGAAAATTTTATGATCATCAGCAATGGCAATCTTGATTAGTCCGGAGGTTATAGACATGGATTTATTTATTCACTAATAGTACTGGTAAAAACATAAAACAATAACGCAGAATATACCAATCTATTTCAGTAAACTTAGACTATTTTTCGATGCAATTCAACTTTTTTAGTAAAAATACATCAGCAATGTTACTATCAGATACCATTGTTTTCTATACACTTCGTGATTGCGCTTTTACTCAAAGGGATGTATGAACTGCATAAAAAAAAGAGCAATTGTTCGGCTTGGTAATTGCACTACAGGTGATTTTACGGTTTTATTTTTTTTCTTTAGTATATATACCATTGCACAAAGTACAAACTAGATAGTAATTTTACTATTTACCGTACGTATAATTACTTCTTTTCAAATGATAAGTTTACGATATATATATCGGGAAAGCCCCATCCGCAACGGCTTTTAGTACATCTTACACTTTAGTCATAAGTAAATAGCTCTTGCCTGAGAATGTATTTTTATGGAAGTTTACTATTCAAATTATTAAAAAAGAAATTTTAGAACAAACAATTAAAAACTTACATTATGACACAAAATGCCGTTTTAGAAACCAAGAGCCTTGCTGAAGTAGGTGAAGATATCGGACTTTCAGAAGGAATCCAATTAGTAAATGCTTTTACAGCAGCTAACCCTGATGCTACTGCGGGTTATTACATTGGCCGCAACATACTTGAACAAATCATGGCTCAGCCTGGTTGTGTAGGTATCAATTTTCGCAAATGCCTTACGAACCTGAATGAAGAGCATTTAGTTTACACAGCTGTTGATGCTGACGGAAAAGACATCCTCCAGTATTCTGTAGTTACCAATACAGGAGATATTGTCACGAAGGATGCGATTGTCGCTGACAGGATACTCTGGTGGGATGGTTTGAATGTACTTGAAGTATTAAATGCATAATTATTAAAAATATAAAAAAATAGAGGGTATATTTGGGATTAAACTTACCCTGCTATTTTAAAATTTATATTATATTTTAGTATTTTTTCTAATCTTTTACCTTTAGTTTTTTTTCTTTTGAATAAAATTCATTCAAAAGAAAAATCGCTAAAGGTAATTTTGTGTTATATAATCTATTGCATCGTAAATGATGGAATAAGTTACATTCTTAAGGAAGACAACTCGGTTCTTCTTGCCAGTTTCAATGTGGTTGAATTTTCATTATTCTGTCTTTTTTACTACACCATCGTATCTCCGGGAATTATGAAGAAAGCCGTTCTGCCGATCATGGGCTTATTTTTCGTTTTTGCCTGTATTAGCTTTTTCTTCATTCACCAAAAGAGTCCATTTGATTCAATTCCGGTAGGCGTAGAATCTATTCTTATTATACTTATGTGTATATATTATTTTGTTGTGCAACTAAAACAGAGTACTGATTTTTCTGTATATTCTACTTCGAATTTTTGGATTATTATCACGTTTCTTATTTATTTATCAGGCTCATTCTTTCTTTACATAATGGCCGGAACGATGTATCACGACAAAGCTTTTCAAAAGCAATATGACATTATCAACTCTGTTTTTTATATTATTAAAAATATTTTACTTTCCATAGCAATGCTTATGAAAACCACAGCGGCCATAAAAAAACCGCAAGAAAATAATGACTGGGACGAAGGCCTGCTATCTTACAAATCAAAAAAATAACGGGATACTCTTATACATGTTCTTCTTACAGACATCCGAAATTCCTGGTAGCCTCACTAATAATATACTTATCTTCGGTACGATCGGGATGTTTGTAATGGCAATAACCCTTGTTTCTGTTGTGGTATTTCATCAACGCAGGGTAATTAAATTTAATAAGCAACTGCATAAACTGGAAGAAGACAAACAACAGATGTTACTCAAGGCTTCCATAAGTTTCCAGGAAGAAGAAAGGCAACGAATTGCTGCCGATCTTCATGATGACGCAGGTCCTTTACTGGCTACTGCGAGGCTTTATCTTAACGAAAACCTTATTCACCAGGAACCAGCTGTGCAACTTCAATCAATCTTTAGCGCCAAGCAAATTATTGATGATAGTATCCAACTTATTAGAAATATTTCTCATAGCCTCATGCCGCCAACGCTCAAAAATTTTGGGTTAGAATCAGCTATGAAGGATTTGTTTGACAAAATAAACGGCTCAGGTGTTATTAATGCTACCGCGCGCTTTCATGATAACCGGGAAAGGCTCAATGAGGAACAGGAATTATTGATTTTTCGGATTTTACAGGAACTGGTTACTAATATTATCAAACACAGTTATGCAGGATTTATTCATCTTACACAAAATGTACAAGGAAATTTTTCATACTTTCGCATACATCATGATGGGAAAGGTATTCTTCAATCGGAATTTGAAAAGCTAAATTATAATTCAACCGGGCTTGGGTTAAAAAATATAGAGAGTCGTATTAAAGTTTTAAAAGGTAGCATTTCATTCGATATTGACAGCACCCATACCTATTATAGAGTTACTATTGAAGTACCCAGGGAAACCGTTAAATAAAAAGCCTATCCGTTATTTATAAACCTTTTACCTACTTATATTTAACCCATTAAAATTGAGTATGGATATAATTAAAGTCGCTATAGCTGACGATCATAAGATATTCAGAAAAGGAGTCATACTTTCTTTGAGGCCATATCATAATATAAAGTTTGTTCTTGAAGCTGAAAACGGGGAAGAACTTATACAAGGCGTAGAAAGTACCAAGCCGGATATTATCCTTATGGATCTCAAAATGCCTGTAAAAGATGGCATCGAAACAACTAAATATCTCAATAAACATTACCCGGCCATACGAATATTAATACTTACAATGTATGAAGACGAGCGATTTGTAGGGCACCTGATGGATAGTGGTGCAAATGGATACCTGCTAAAAAGTACTGACCCCGAAGAAATAAAACAGGCAATTACTGATGTAATGAGAACAGGCTTTTACCTTACAAATTTTGTTAATCGTGTGCTTATCAAAAAAAACTATGCCAAGCAAAAATTTAATCCAAATCTTAACAGTGAAGTAATGGTAAGTGAGAGGGAAAAGGAAGTACTTTCATTGGTTTGTATGGAGTATACCGCCCAGGAAATTGCTCAAAAAATGGACATAAGCTCAAGAACAGTTGAAGCAATCAAAGACAGGCTGATGGAACGTTTTGGAGTAAAAAATTCGGTTGGACTTGTTTTCTTTGCAATGAAAAATTCTCTCATAGACTAACCCTTGCAATGTGAGATATATGAGTTTAAATACGTGCTAACGGATAATTATATGTTATAAACTGGTTAGATTCGCGGAATATTTTTTTCTAAATTTCCAGCCCCTCAAATCTCATTTCGGGTACTTCACCTTCAACAATAAGTTTCCCTTCTGTCTTTCTTTTTATTTCTTCAATGGAAACACCGGGGGCAATCTCGATCAATTGAAATCCGTTTGCAGTAACATTCAAAACAGCAAGTTCAGTAACAATTTTTTTTACACATCCCACACCGGTTAATGGAAGTGTGCAATGAGATAATAATTTCGACTGCCCATTGGGGTTAGTATGCATCATGGCAACAATAATATTTTTGGCACTGGCTACAAGATCCATCGCACCTCCCATACCTTTTACCATTTTACCAGGAATTTTCCAATTGGCGATGTCTCCATGTTCACTCACCTCCATTGCTCCAAGAACTGTAAGATCAACTTTCCCTGCCCGAATCATTCCAAAACTCATAGCACTGTCAAAGAACGCTGAGCCGGGCAGAGTAGTAATAGTTTGTTTACCTGCGTTTATCAGGTCGGGGTCTTCATCTCCTTCAAAAGGAAAGGGGCCCATACCTAATAAACCATTTTCAGATTGAAGCACTACATTGATTCCTTTGGGAATATAATTAGCTACCAGTGTAGGAATACCAATACCCAGGTTCACATAATAGCCATCTTTTAATTCCATTGCTATTCTTTGGGCAATCTGATTTTTGTTTAACATG
>JBDTZL010000329.1:0-7665 GCA_040005125.1 Ginsengibacter sp. | reverse complement strand
GGCAAGGCCGAGGCTTAATCCCATAATATTGATAAATGAATAAACCTTGTTGCGCCACAGGTTTCTAAACGCGGTTTTGAAATAATTTTTAATCATTGAATGTATTAATTTATAATATTGACTATTGACTGTAGACCACCGACAGGGCGACCGCAAGAGTCGCCCCTACTCTGTTCTTAGACTCTTTACCGGATTTGCAACCGCAGCTTTTATTGCCTGGAAGCTGACTGTTAAAAGTGTAATTATCAAAGCACCAAAGCCAGCAACTACAAATACCCACCATGAAATATAAATGCGGTAAGCAAAGCCTTGCAGCCATTTATTCATTGCCCACCATGCCACCGGAAATGCAATAATCAGGGAGATTGCTACAAGCCGTATAAAATCTCTTGACAGCAAAGCCACGATCCCCGCTTGGCCGGCGCCTAATACTTTTCGAACACCAATCTCTTTTATACGTTGTTGTGTAGCGAATGTTGCTAATCCAAATAATCCAAGACAGGAAATAACAATGGATAAAACCGAAAATATATTGAACAGGCTTTCCATCCTTTGTTCTGTAACATACAATTTAGAAAGATCATCATTCACAAAGCCATAAGTAAAAGGATAGTCGCTATACACATTGTGAAAACTTTTTTGCAACGTGTTGATCACTTTTTGAAAATTGGCAGGCGTTGTCCTCATTACAACATAACCACCTCCAAAATTTGTTTTCATTACCAATGGCTCTATCGGTTGCTGTACGGGTTTAAAATTGAAATCTTTTACTACGCCAATTATCGGTACTTCTTTATCCTCTAACGATATTGAAATTACTTTACCAATAGCATTTTTTGCGTTTAACCCCATAGCTTTCAGTGCTGTTTCATTTACAACATAACCGGTGTCATTATCTCCAAAATCGTTCGAAAAGAAACGCCCTGCTGCCATCTGCATACCAAACGTTTTAATAAAATTTTCATCAACTCTTAGCCTGGATGCCATTACGTTTGTTCCCGGGTTCATGCCATGCCACGTAAGTTGTGAAGTGGAAGTAAGATTCGTAGGCAATCCATCTGTAAATGTGTAATTAGTAATGTCAGGATATTGAGCAAGCGTTGCCCGCATCGCATCTTTATTATTCTTCAGGTCGCCCACCTCAGGCATCTTCATATACAAAAGATTTTCTTTATTAAAACCGATGTTCCTGTTTTGTATAAACCGGAGTTGGTTGTAAATAACGAGTGTGCAAACAATTAAGATTATTGAAATTGAAAATTGAAGTACTACTAAGCCATTACGCAAAAAAGATTTATTGCTGCGCAATATTTTATTGCCTTTTAAAGCTTTTACAGGATTGAATGATGATAAGAAAAATGCAGGATAGCTTCCTGATAAAAGCCCGGTAATTATTGCAATGCTGATAAGGCTGATAAAAATGTGTGGCTTAAATATATTAAATGAAATTGTTTTTGATGCGAGTTGATTAAACAATGGCAGCATTAAATAAACAATCAATACTGCAAGCAATAATGAAATAAAAGAAAGTAATAATGATTCACCAATAAACTGTGCAACTAATTGTGAACGTACGGCTCCAATTGTTTTTCTTAATCCAATTTCTTTTGCCCGCCGGCCAGAAACTGCTGTTGCAAGATTCATGAAATTGATGCATGCAATAATGATAATAAAAATTGCCGCTAACGCAAATATTGTTACATATTCATAACTACCTTGCCCTGGAACATCCACCAAATAATGAGAATGTAAATGAATATCAGTTAAAGATTGTGCAGTGAATGAAGCAGGAAATTCATGATTATTCTGCTTGTAAATTTCATTGATCTGTTTGTTGATGTTATTTAGGTTAGATGAAGTTGGAGCAACAGCATCTTTCAACTGGAAATAAATATATACATCAAAATTCGTCCAGCCATATTTTGTGTTGTTTACCATATCATACAAATCCATTGGGATAAGCATATCGGGCTGCAGGTGTGAATTGGAGGGAATATTTTTCAAAACACCTGTAACTAAAAGAGTACTGCCTTTTATATCATTATCTATATAAATGGTTTTGCCTATTGCTGCATCTATAGAGCCAAAATATTTTATTGCAGTTTTTTCTGTGAGAATAACACTGTTTGGTGAAGAAAGAACCGTGGCAACATTCCCTTTTAATAAAGGATAATTGAATATTTGAAGAAAATTACTGTCAGCATAATAAATATTTTTCTCATCAAATTTTTTTGTACCAACAGTAATCATTTTTTGTATGGATGTGATTCTCGTTGCATTTTTTATTGCCGGTATTTGTGTTTTGATAGCATACGCCAATGATGGTGGCACCACCGCATATTCTTCATCATTATCTTTCTCCGTAACTCTGAAAATATGATTTGCATTATGATTGAATTTATCAAAACTTAATTCATCCTGCACCCATAAAAATATCAGGACACTGCAAGCCATTCCGGTTGCAAGACCAAAAATATTTAAGCCTGAGAATAACTTTTGCCTAAGTAGATTTCGCCAGGCAATTTTAAAATAATTTTTTAGCATAAAAAGATGATTTATTGATGTCGGATTTCTTATTTGCGATTGACCATTCACGTTTTTATTCCGTTCTCAAACTCTTTACAGGGTTTGCTATCGCGGCTTTTATTGCCTGGAAGCTTACGGTTAAAAGTGTAATCACTAAAGCCCCTGCTCCGGCTGCAACAAAAATCCACCATGAAATACGAGCGTGATATGTGTATTGCTCAATCCAGTTATTCATAAAATAATAAGCAACGGGGCATGCTATAAGTAATGAAATCATTACCAACCCAAGAAATTCTTTTGACAACAAATTCCAAATGCTATATATGGAAGCACCGATAACTTTGCGAATACCAATCTCTTTCGTACGTTGTTCGGCTACAAAACTGGCTAAGCCGAAAAGACCCAGGCAGGAAATAAGTATGGCGAGGATGGCAAAGAAAGTGGACAGCTTACCGATGCGTTGCTCCTGGCTAAATTTTTTTGCATACTCTTCATCCACAAATTTATAATCAAATGCAGCTGATGGAACTATGCTTCTAAAAACTGCTTCAATTTTTGGTAGCGCCGCATTAGTACTTACAGTTGGTTTTATTTTTATATCAATTTGGCTGGCAGCCTGGTACTTCGCATCTAAAAAGAAAATTGCCCGCTTCTCTGGTTCATACGGTGAGCCCATCACCATATCTTTGATTACACCAACGATTTGCCGGGATTGCGTACCGCCACCAAATTTGATAAATTCCCCAACAGGATTTTTAAAACCAATATCTTTTGCAGCGGTCTCATTAATAATTATTTTGGTGGTATCGGTGGCGAAGGTTTTAGAAAAATCCCGGCCGGAAATAAAATGCCAGCCCACCATTTTACCAAACCCGTAGGATACATTTGCCGTTGCAAAAGAATACTCTCTTGGTTGTTTACCAATCCAATCAAAATCGCTTGAATTGTTCCAGATTTCTGTTAGCGGGCTTGACGAAAGCTCCATGCTTGCCACCATGCCTGTATTCAGCAACTCAGTTCGCAATACGTCTAATTTACCTTCATAGTTGGGGTCATTTTTTGGAATAGTAATTAAGCCTTCTCTGTTATAGCCAAGCGGGCGGTTTTGTGCAAACATGATTTGCTTGTACACAATGGTAGTTCCAATAACTAAAATGACCGACACTGTAAATTGAACCACTACTAAAACTTTACGTGGCAATGCTGCAAAGCGGCCCAAACGAATAGAGCTTTTTAGAACTTTTACAGGCTCAAAGGCCGATAAATAAAATGAAGGATAAGCTCCAGCCAATAAAGAGGTAATTGTGATGAATATAAGATTGAATAACCAGAAAAAAGGATTTGAGAAAGGTATTGATATTTTTTTATCGGCCAATTCATTAAACCATGAAAGCGACAATAAAATGAGCAGCAATGAAAGTATAAAGGCTACAAACACCACTAAAAATGATTCGCTTAAAAATTGCTGTATCAATTGTCCTTTCAAAGAACCGATTGCCTTACGAATGCCCACCTCTTTGGCCCGGTTCTCAGCACGGGCCGTACTTAAATTCATAAAATTGATGCAGGCCAGCAACAGTACAAAAATTCCTACAATACCAAAAAGCCATACAAATGTGATGCGGCCGCCATCCGGTAAGCCATTCTTAAAGTCAGAATACAAGTGCCAATCTTTCATAGGATACAAAAACGCGTGCGCTTTGTACATTTTCATACCGGTTGCCACTTCTTTTGGAATACTGTTATAGAAAAAATCTTTGATGGCAGCATTCGCAGTTTCCATCGAAACTTTGGGTTGCAACTGTACAAAAATGGGAAAGGAACTGTTGTCCCAACTATTTTTAGTCTGTTGTATCCAGTCGTTGGAAGCAACCCATAAATTCCAGGGCGCAAAAAACTGCACCTCTTCGAACCGGCTGTTGCTGGCAATATCTTCATATACGCCGGTTACTATCACATCAATCCGGTTATCTATTTTAAGGCTTTTGTTAATAGGGTCATCCTTACCAAAAAATGCTTCTGCAGTTGATTTGGAAAGTATAATGGAATGAGGGTCATTCAGTGAAGCATAATTGCCTTTCAGCATTTTTAGTGAAAGCATGTCCAATCCTTCTGCATCCATAAACTCACCTTTCCCTGCTATTTTTTTATCCCCGGTTGAAACGGAATAATCACCAAGCCACCAGGCCATCACAACATGCTTGAAATATTGCTTGTAATCGCTTCTTAAAATGGCAGCCATGGGATAATGCATATTATCCACACCATTTGTTTCATGGGTACTTGGGTCGGTATAATACCTTCTCACCTGGGCAACGCTTTCATAGTTTTGATGGCTCTTATTAAAAGTTACTTCATCATAAACCCATAGTCCAATGAGCATAGCCACTGCCATGCCTATTGCCAGTCCACCGATATTGATGAAAGAATAGATCTTGTTTTTTACAAGGTTCCGCCAGGCAATTTTCAAATAATTTTTGAGCATAAAATAGAATTTATGATAACTGATTTATTTTTTTATTAACTATCTATATTTTTCATTCCATTCTTAAACTTTTTACAGGATTTGCCATCGCTACTTTGATTGCCAGAAAACTAATTGTAAGGAATGCAATGCTTAAAGCCGCAAAACCAGTTACCACAAATACCCCCCAATGAATGTTTATCCTGTAAGCGTAATCCTGCAACCATTTATTCATAAAATACCATGCAAGGGGTGTTGCTATTAACAATGCAATCATCACTAACTTCAAAAAATCTCTTGCTAATAATTGTACAATAACTGATACAGAAGCACCCAATACTTTCCTTATTCCAATTTCCTTTGTGCGATTAACTGCAGCAAGCGCTGTTAAACCAAACAGGCCGAGACACGCAAGAGAAATAGAAATCCCTCCTGCCCAACCCACAATATTGCTCCATCTTGTTTCTGATTTATAAAAGTTATCGAGATTTTCGTCAAGAAAACTATATTGAAATGGAATACCAGGAAGAACAGTTGACCAGGTTTTCTGCAAAACGTCCAATGCGGGCGCCGGGTTACCAGGTTTAATGCGCACGAAAAATTTCAAGGGTTGAATGTCTGAAGGTTGACTAAACAACAATGCTTTTACTTCCTGGCTCAACGGGAGAAAATTAAAATTCTTCACTACACCAATTACAATTGGAGTACGATCTTCCTTACCGGAATAACCTTGTAATTTCAATCCCAAAATTGTTTCATTAGTAAGCCCGAGATCTTTTACTAAAGCTTCATTTACCATAACTGAATTAATGGAATCTGAAGTAATTCCGGGATCGAAATTCCTTCCGGATAAAAGTTGCATCCCCATTACTTTGATATAGTCAGAGCCCGTAGAATACCGGAATATTTGTTCATGTTTTCCATTGTAATCAAAACCCGATGAATTATAACCTTCTGCACCTAAGGCAATATCGGCGTTGGTAACACCAATAACTTCAGGATGTGCATACAAAGCATGTTTAAAAAGCGGGTAAAATTTTTTTGCATCTGTACCTGTAGCGTCAACCACAACAACGTTTTCCTTATTAAAGCCCGGATATTTTGAACGCATGTAATTCAGTTGCTGAAGAATAATAATGGTAGAAACAATTAACCCCGTTGAAACCACAAACTGAACCGTAACCAATGATTTTGTAAAAAAGTTTGAGCCGCCTAATTTTATTTTGTTCTTTAATACTTCAATTGGTTTAAAGCGTGATAAGACCAGTGCAGGATAGCTTCCTGCTAATGCGCCAACAAGAAGAATAAGCAGGGCAAACAGCCATATTAATTCGGGATATCGCGAAAAGGAAAAGGTTAATTTTTTTTCTGATAGCTGATTAAAATATGGAAGCAACAATTTTGCAATAAACAGCCCAAGTATTGTCGAAAAAATAGCCAGTACTAATGACTCAGTAAAAAATTGAAAGATCAATTGTTTTCTTCCGCTCCCGATCAATTTTCTTACACCAATCTCTTTGGCTCTCCCTGCCGAACGGCCAATAGCGAGGGTTGTAAAATTGATGCACGCGATTAATAATACCCCTGCGGCGATACTTAATAATATCCAGGTGTATTTTAAATCAATACCGGTTTCACCTCCGGTGCTTATCTTTAAATTCGTATGAATATCCTGCAACGGTTGCAATCGAAAACTTACCGGGAATGTTCCTTTCCCATCCCACATACCGTCTTTTTTATATTCTGTTTCTTCACCTGGGAAATATTTCTGTCTGAATTGCGCTAACCCCCGGGTATTATTTGCCAGGTTACTTTTATTATCAAGTTGAACATACGTTTGAAACCCCGAATATTGCCAGTTATTTATTGCATCTTTTCCGAAGCTTGTAGTTTGGAGATAATCAAAACTCAGTAATACATCAAATTGAATGGTCGAATTAACCGGTATATTTTCTGCAACTGCACTTATTGTAAATGGCTCAAATTTTTTATCGGCTTTTATTTGTAAAACTTTCCCAACAACATTTGTCTCCCCAAATAATTGCAAAGCCTTGTCCTTTGTTATTACAACATTATGCAAATCTTTCAATGCACTAACGGGATTACCAAAAAGTAATTTAAAAGAAAAAACGGTGAAGAATGCCTGGTCTGCAAATGCAATACGTACAGGCGCCGAAGTAGTATTGGCTTTAATAAATTTCTCATCCCATGATTTTTGGTATCGAACGTAATTCTCTACGTCAGGGAAATCCCGCTTCATAGCGGGGCCAAGCGGCATATACAATCCTGCATCACCACGCGTACCCATCCCGGGTATACCTTCGGTCCATTCATATACACGATAAATATTATCAGCATTTTTATGGAAACGATCAAAGCTAAATTCATTTACAGCATACAATAAAAACAGGCTGAAGCATGCTAATCCAATGGATAGCCCAATAACATTAATGAATGCAGGAATCTTTTGGGTAGAAAGATTACGAAAAGCAATTTTAATATAATGAATTAGCATGGTTCATTTTTTAGAAAGAAATTCTCCTTCTTTTCATTTTTGACTTTTTATGCCTCACGAAAAAATCATTCCGTTCTTAAGCTCTTCACCGGGTTTGCAATCGCAGCTTTTATTGCCTGGAAGCTTACTGTAACTAATGCTATCAACACAGCTACCAATC
>JBDTZL010000245.1:0-25291 GCA_040005125.1 Ginsengibacter sp. | reverse complement strand
AAGCTCTCTGGTCGCCCATTTTAATTTTCTGTGCTAAAATAGTTTCCTCTTCCGGTGTGATCATTCCAATCTTTGAAATTTCCTGCAAATATTTCTCAACCGCTTGTGAATCCCGATTGGTAATCTGCGTAGCAATTTTAAGTTGCCTCATGGTGTGTATTTAATAATTAGTAGACGTTTTATAATATTAGACATAAATAGTTGGGGGAATGCTGCAAAAGAAGTGTTATCACTTTATCTTTTGTATATATTTTGCAAAATTACAACGCAAAATTGGCATTTCATAACCTTTTGTTTAAATTAAATCGCTGGAAAGTAAAACATTGTGAAAATGGAAGCATTATTTTTAAAATGAATGATTAGATATAAAAAATCCATAATTTAAGTTGAAATAAGGAATCTTCAATAATTTAGCAACATGATAGATTACAGATCAGATACATTTACAAAACCTGCGCCACTAATGCTCGAAGCTATGTTTAAAGCCGATGTTGGTGATGATGTTTTTGGAGAAGACCCTACCGTTAACCAACTGCAAGCGTTGGCAGCAGACATGTTCGGGATGGAAGCAGCTTTGTTTTGTCCAAGTGGTACGATGACCAACCAGATCGCCATTAAGTGCCACACCCAGCCGGGAGATGAAGTGGTTTGTGATAAAATGAGCCATATATATATTTACGAAGGCGGAGGTATCGCATTTAATTCCGGGTGCCAGGTAAAACCACTTGAAGGAGATCGCGGACGCATAACTGCAGAGCAGGTCAGAAATTCTATTAACCCTGATGACTTGCATAAGCCCATAACGAAATTGATAAGTGTTGAAAATACAGCTAATAGAGGTGGTGGAAGTTGCTACCAAATGGATGAACTTCAATGTATTAAAGAAGTATGTTTAAAGAATAATTTAATATTTCATTTAGACGGGGCAAGATTGTTCAATGCCATTGTTGAGAATAAAGAAAGCCCAAAAGATTATGGCGAGCTATTCGATAGCATTTCTGTGTGCCTCAGTAAAGGCTTGGGTGCTCCCGTAGGTAGTGTTTTGCTCGGCAATAAAGAATTTATTCATAAAGCCAGGCGTGTGAGAAAAATTTTTGGCGGCGGGATGCGGCAGGCGGGTTTCTTAGCTGCGGCAGGTATTTATGCTTTGCAAAATAATATTGACCGGCTTCATATAGATCATATTCATGCAAAAGAAATTGCAGGCGCCTTGTTAAAAAAAGGTTTTACGGGGAAAATGTTGCCCGTGGAAACAAACATTATCATTTTTGAGGTAATTGAAAATTATACGGCTAAATCGCTTACCGAAGCATTTAAGTTATATGATATCCTGGTAACTGCCATATCTCCCACTCAAATAAGAATGGTGCTACACCTAGATATATCCGCACAAATGGTAAAGGATACCATTAAGGTTATTGAAGGTTTATAAACTTCAAAGTTCAAAGTTACAGTTCGGGATTCGAAGTTCAAAAACTTCTTTGGTAAGGCAGGTTCCACTCCGAGCTTGTCGAAGGAGGATATGGGTTGGGGTGAGGTCTCGAGGTTCCAACGTCAGCTTTGGCTTTTGCATAACTTTTAATTTTTTACGTTTAAGGATTAATTTAAATGAAATGTATGCTAAAGACAATATTTTTTGCCATTTGTATTTTTTCCATTGCAGCGACTTCCTGCAAAAAGAAGACTGTCGATGATGTACAGGTTAATTTCATTTTTAAATTTGATTCAATCCAGGAAAGATTAAACAACCTTGGAGTGCCTGCTGGTGTTGCCGCAGGTAATAAAGCCCAATCACCGGTGTTTAATGGAATGAGCGCTTATTATCTCGAATTGATATGGGTATTCGTGGTTTGAAGCCGTCGATACAATAGGTTCAAGGTTGAAGCTTCAAGGTTGAAAGTCAAACGTGGAGGGTTTGAAATTTTCAATTTTGAACATCGAACTTTCAGCATACTCTTCACCTATATCAAGAAATGACTGTATCGTTGTGAATTCACCTTCATTTTTTAAATCGGTGATCAGCCGTTTTAGTTTAGCCAGCAATTCGCTACCGGATTTTCTTTTAATAATTGTCGGCAGGTTGTAATTACTTAAATCCACAAATTCCCAGGAATGAAAATATAGTGAAAGGTATCCATCTTTTTTAAAGGCTTGTAAAGCCAGCCTCTTAAAATAAGCATAAGGCAAATTTTTAAATGCGAGCCAGAATAATGGAATGCGGAAATTTGCGGAGACTGATGCAGGAACCCTGGTTATTCCATTTTCATCATAACAGGCTCGCGGTGACCGGAAATTATTATACCGCCCGGGTATCCAGGTTGGGTTTACAGAAGCATCATAGCTGTAGCCTGCTTTCCTTATCCAGCCTCCTTCAATTTTTTTCATGTGCGGCATCCTCAGGCCATACACTTTTTTTGAAATGATATCTTCCAACACCTGCCTGGAATTCAAAAGATCTTCCCGTTTGAAAGAAGAATGAAAAAAAGTGTGAGAAGCAATTTCATGATCAACTGAAATCCTCGCAATTTGTGCAGGATATCTCAGTGCAAAATTTGCAGTAGTAAATAATGTACAGCTGGTAGTTTTATCTTTCAGGAATTCACTGATCACATCGAGCCCCTGTTTACCTACAGCCATTTGTTCGCTAACCGGTAAACTGATTCCATGTTCCAAAGGAAGATCAAATTCTTCCACATCAAAAGTCAGCAATATCTTTTTGTTATCTTTTCCCATAAAGCTATCGTTTGGGATTTTTAGGTGTTCTGTTCAAACCAACCTTTCCTCATATCATCATGCAAGTAAAAGTAATTTTTACCGTTTTCAAAAAAATATTTTTGCCACAAATTACAGGGATTTCCACGGCTTAAAAATAGCAAAAACGTAGCCACGAACTAAAGAAAAGAAGAAAACCTTAGCCAGTAGATTAGAGAAGGAAGACAACATATATTGCCCCCTTCCCCCTCGTCAAACCGTACGTGCAGTTTTCCGCATACGGCTTTCCTGCAAACTTCTTTGTGAGCCTTCACAGTTTGCTTTTAACGCAAGTATTGCCTCGGGTCTATTAGTCCATAATTCAAAACTAATTTCTCAAAGGCCTGTTTGCCATACAAGCGACTTCGTCTCTGGCTCTTGCGGTTAAAATACACCGGATTGCGCCAATTTTCACTAATTATTTTTAGCCACAGATCTGTCCGGTTTCCGCAAATTTGATGCGCGACTTACACCATCCCATAGACACCGGATTTCCAGAGCGGTACAGCACCAATTCGTGTAATCACTATTCAATAATCTGTCGAAGTACTATCAGCTATAAATTTCCTGTTTCTTCTTTTTTCATTGGTGAAAAATTCAGTGAACGAGTCAAACTCTTTTCTGTAAGAAAGTTGAATACCCGTCCGGTTGCGGAGTGTAACGCCTGCGAGGTCACCAAGAAGATCTGCATCGCTCCTGTTGAAGCCTATCACTCTTAATCTGCCATCAGGAGAAATTAAATATTCAAAAGATACATCCGGTGTAAACAGGAAATTTGAATTTAAACTGGAGGTATAATCCACATCCCCTCCGAAATTCACCAGCAGACGGTTTTTGAGAAAAGCGGTTCTCACCCCAAAATTTCCAACATTTTGAATTTCTTTTTGCGTGCCACTTCTTTGAAAATTAAAATCTGATGTATTTACATTGGTGTAAAGGTTTACAGAATTGGTATTGAGAAGTTGCTGCAGCCAACTGTTGAGTGAGGATGAAAGTGTTGAGGACAATAACTGGCCAACGCTTCTTGTTACAAAATTTCCTGTATTGTTACTACTTAATAAACTTTGCGAGCCACTCATAAAAGTATTGAACAGTAGTAAAGAAGTTACCTGCTTATTGAGCTCATTTTGATCGGCCTGGTATGTTTTTAAATATTCTGTGGCTATCGGATCTGATTTCAAAGGATTATCAAAAGGAAACTGGAATTCAAATTCCGGGCGCGGATCTTTTAATGTTCCCCGTAATTTAAAAATAATGTCAACGTCACCTTTTGTACTTATTGAGCGGCTGGTAGGTATGTTGCTGAGATCTACCTGCCGTGCTCTGTAAACGGCGTCGATATTGAGATTAGCAAGATAAGGATCACCCTGCCATTCGATATATCCCTGTTGCAAAGTAAAAGGCGTTTTTAAAAATGTCTGGAAATTAAAAGTGTATTCGCCTTCAGCCACATCATACCTTCCTCTTATGGTAAGGGGGTCCGTTGTTCCCGCAGATATATTCAGCTTTCCACTGCCTTGTGCTTTTATTACATCACCGGTAGCTTCATCAAGTATCACATCAATCTTTGCATAGGGGTTTGCAGTGATCTCCATATCCACTTTGATATTTGAATTTATTTTTGATGACAAATCAGCTTTCATTTCACGTCCAAATTTTGTAAACTCAATATAATCCAGTGTGCCTGTTTCTGCCGTTTCGCCGGTCGGCAAATAAATATGACTGCTATCAGTAGGCTCACCGCTAATATTCATTTTCATATCTGTAACAAAACCATTCAGCGATAATTCTGCTTTGCCAACAAGGCTCCCATAAAATTGCTTGTTGTCTCTCGAGGTGGTGTTTAATAAAACAAATTTTGCAGGAGCATTTCCCCTGTCATCTGTTTTCAAATGCAATTCATTAAAGAAAAAATTATCAAAAAAGCTGTGGTATAATTTCCCGGTTAAAGTAGCAGTATTATTAAGCGTATCTCTTATTTTTATGGTTCCGAAATCAATTTCATCAGGGTTAAAAGTTATTATGGTATTGTTGTCTAAAATATAACGGCATTGTGTATAAATAACTTTCATGGAGGCGCTGTCAAGCCTGACACTCCCGGTAAGTTTTGTATCAGACGTCGTACCGGAAATATTTAAGTTGCCTGTTGCTCTTCCTGAAATGTTACTGAAAATATTACCAAGGTATTTTTCCAAAATATGAATGCCTGAATTATTAAGCACGATGGCTCCCTTAAGCTGGTTGTCCGAAGAATCTTTGAGGTTATACCCGAAATCGGCTGAAAAATTATAAATTTTATTATCTGAAACTGCATGAACCTTCAGATCCCCCGGCCCTGAAAGATATTCGCCCGTAGTTGACAACACTCCTATTGAATCGTTTTCAAAACGAAACTCATCAGTTTTCGTATCGAACTCCACAGCAGGTTTTCCAAAAGGATCATTAATACGGATGCTGCCACTCATAAATCCGTTTACCTTAGGCGTCTTGATAAACAAGGGAGCAAAATCTCCGATATCCAGTTTTTTCAGCCCAACAATAACATCATTGCTGGAACCGGTTCCCGAAGGTTCGGTTGATAAATAAATTTCCTGGGTACCCTGGTCAAATTTTATGTTATTTGCCAGCAGCATGTCCTTATTGAGCTCAAGTTCACCACCTTGTTCTATTATCCATTTTTTTTCATTTATTGTAAATGAAGATGGATTAAATAATAATTTGAAACCATCTTTATTTGTTTGTATGCGGGCAGAGAGATCTGCTGCATTCAATGTTTTGTTAGCAGAGGTATTGATCCTTACATCGGAAATATCATTATTGGCGACAACCCGGATTTTTGTAAGAGGTGCATGAAGGCTGTCATTGATTACGACATCATCAATATCCCCGTTAAATGTAAGGGTATCCTGTGTTCCCCTGCCTGTAAAATGAATATTATTGAAACTGATATTGCTAAAATTGAATTGGGGAATATCGGCCTGGAGATTGAGCGTATTTTCTGCGACATTAATGTTTCCTATAAAGATTGAATTATCAAGGCCGCTTATTTTTTTATTGATTAAAGACACATAATCGCTTACATTTTTTGTTTTCACTAAAAATGTAAAATCCTGGTTTTCGATTTTCATTTTTGGCTTGTTTATATATGCGGGATAATATTTATTGAGAAATAGCTGGAAGGCATCGGCCAGTTCAAGAATTTTAAAATGGCCGTTCAAAGTGGCCTCCAATTCATTTGTTTGCAGCGTTAAATATTTTTTTCCATCGGCAAATGAAGAATTGATTTCAAGAGAATCAAATGAGAGGTGCTGTTCTTTGTCAAGTAAGATAGCATCGTGTAATTTTGCGGAGCCTAAAAAGTTATCAATATTATTTCCTGTAAAATCCAGTTTGAAATTACCGGTTAAAGATATGCTGTCGTTGGTAAACCCCAAATTTTTAAGATTGAGTCTTGATACATCTGCATCCAGGTTAAACTCGGGATTATTTTTACTGAAATTTATAGATCCCGTTAATGTATCAATTTTTATATTAGGATCGTTAATACTGGCAGTTCCTGAAAAAAGTTTTTTTATAAAATTCCCATGAGCAATAATATTGGTATAATTATACCCATTAAACCCCACCCGGCTAATGTTACCGTCAATCCCAATATCCACATCGTTTACGGTAAAGCCTTTCCCGTTTATTTTACCATCAAATGTGATATCACTGATATGGTCGTTGTCGATAAATTTACCTAATTGAAAATTGCCTGTTGAAATCTTACCGCTATAAACAGCTTTTCCACCCGGAGGAAAGCTCATTTGAAGATCAGTTTTTAGTGACCCGATATCCGTCGATAACGTTCCATAAGTTACAAAATCCCTGATGAAACCTGTATAGCTTCCAGTAAATTTTATATTGCCTAATGCACTCAGGTTTGGATTCGTCATATCCCTGAGAGAGGGAATAAGCCTCGCCAACTCGGTATAATTTGTTACAAGGTTCCTTGATCGAAAATCAATAAAAGTTTCATCAATATCCGGAAGGCCGCGTAAAGTTATTTCTCCATCGAGATAGTTGTGGGCGCCGGCTTTTATTATTATTTTTTTTGCAGATAAATTGTCTATGGTTCCCTTAACATTTCCGTTTAATGAAAATATTTCTTTCCATGTTGCAGCATCCGGCGCAAAAAAAGCAAGGTCATCACTATTCAATTCGCTGTTTTCAAAATGGCCCTCTACCGTTACCGCATGAACGAAGTCCTGCATATCATCATTAAAATTATCATACTTCATCGAATAATAATTGGTGAGATGACTTTTGTTGGTAATAAGATTGAGCTTGTCAAGCTCCAGTAGCTTTGGCGTAAACCTGCAATTTGCTGTTAACTTCTTTATGATAAAGCCACTCCTCTCCACGGCCGACAATTGCGCGTTGGTATATAAGGTGTCTTTTAAGAAAAGAAAATTTTTAAAAGTGCCGTTAAGCTTTGACAATATAATGTGCTTATCATCAAACCTGTTGGAATATACCGGCCTTTCTGCCTGCTTTTCAATAGCAATTCCTCCGTCATTAATTTGAATTTCATTTACTGAAACACGCCATCCATCAGTATTCCATTGGAGAGCTGTTGTGTCTTCCATGGTTTGTTGTGCCGGGGCAGAAGTGGTATCTTCCGGCCTTTTGCCGTCATAATCATATTGTGTAAAAAGAGGATGATCAAGAATAACAGAACTGATATGTATGATATTATTTTTTAAATCGAAGGTATCTGCATCAAAACTGAATTCGTTTAAAGATACCAGTATGTTTTGCCCTTTCCATTCATCCTGCTGCCAGATCTTAACCCTGTTTAACCGGACGTCCTTCAGGCTTAACCGGATAGCATCTGTTGAAGTATCTTTTTCCTTTTTCGGCCCGGAAAAATAATCCATTAAAAACTGGTAGTTCCATACTGAATCTTTGCGATTGAGATTTATGACCGCATCATCAAGCCCGATATATTTGAGGTTAATATTATCTTTCCAGAAGAACCAATCCGTGATGTTTACTTTTACGCTCCCGGCATATAATAACGTATCCTTGTTCTGATCAAGAACCAGTGTTCCGTGTAATAACATTTTATCAAAAAGCTGCAGGTCAACATGCCTGATAGAAACCCTTGCGTGTAAATCTTTGGATAAGCGAGCCGTAACTTTTCCTATAATAAAATTCTGAAAAAAGGCCGTTTGAAGCAAAATCCACAATACCAGGATGAGCACAAAAAATGCAAGTAAAACCTTGAGAAATATATTATAAACTTTTTTCAGGGAAAGAAAGTTGAGTGGCAAAAATAAACAAACCACTTCGTTAGCCAAATGCGGGCTTAGTTAATATAAAACAAAACATTTTTATTACACGAATTAAATGCACTAATTACACGAATTTAAAATAAAGAGCCATTACTATCGGTTTATGCAAATTTAAATGCCAAACCTCTTCGGACTCAGATAGGTTATTACGAAGGAATACAGCTTTTTCCCATAATCCGTGTAATTCGCCCTAATTCGTGTAATAAAATAAAAACTTTTCATCCGTAACATATCAATTTAATACCCCACAGCTGCGTCATCGCCGCGGTGATCTCCTATGGCCTGGATTGATTTATCGGGCATTATCATAATTAGTTCTGTTCGCCCGATTTGATCTCTTACAGTAACTTTATAACCCATTTTCTGCAGTTGTGCGATCACATCGTTATCAAAATCTTTCTCAACAAAAATTTCATCAGGAAGCCATTGATGGTGAAACTTGGGCTTGTTAACAGCATCCTGCGGGCTCATCTTAAAATCAATAATGTCAACAAGGGTCTGGTAAACACTTGTAGGAATTGTGGTGCCGCCGGGTGTCCCCACTACGATCCATGGTTTATTATTTTTCAGGACAATGGTTGGGGTCATGCTGCTGAGCATTCGTTTTCCGGGAGCAATCGCGTTGGCTTCGGCGCCAACTGCGCCATACATATTGGCAACTCCGGGCTTCACACTAAAATCATCCATTTCATTATTCAATAAAAAGCCTGCGCCGGCAACAACAGTTTTGCTTCCATAACCTCCATTTAAAGTTGTAGTGATTGAGACTGCATTGCCATCTTTATCCAAAACACTCAAATGCGTTGTTTCTTCACTTTCCTTATTGATCATTCCCTCTTTTATATCCTTACTGTTGCCCGCTTTACCAGGCTCATAATCGCTCATTCTTTTTTTAAGATATTCATCACTTGCTAAAGTTTTAACAGGGACTTTCACAAAATCAGGATCGCCTAAAAACTTAGCCCTGTCGGCAAATGAACGCCGTTCCACTTCGGTCATTAACTGAACAGATTCCGGCGTTTCAAATTTCATATCACCCAGGTTCCGGTAGTTACTCATTTTCAACATTTGTTCAATAATTATTCCGCCACTACTGGGTAAAGGCATCGATATAACTGTATTTCCCTTATAATCAAAAACCAATGGATCACGTGTTTTTGCGTGGTAATTTTTTAAATCCTCTGCAGTAATAATACCATGTCCCTTTTTCATTTCCTCCAAAATTAGTCTTGCGGTTTCACCTGCATAAAATCCTTCGGCCCCATTATCTCTTATTCTTTTCAGTGTATTGGCAAGATCTTTTTGTACAAGGGTATCTCCCTTTTTCCATAAAGTGTTCTTTACAAATACCGGAACAGTGGTATTCAGCCTTATGAAATCCTCTTTTGTATTGTTAAAGCTCTGCGCCTGGTTTTCTGTAATGGCAAAACCATTTTCTGCAAGATCGATCGCAGGCTGTATTAATGTTTTAAAAGGGAGCTTTGCATATTTCATTTCCGCAAATAGTCCTGAAATGGTTCCCGGAACACCGGCTGCAAGATGGCCATCCTGCGATAAGTGCATTTGTGGATTACCGTTAGCATCCAGGTACATGTCCCTTGAAGCTCCTGCAGGAGCCACTTCACGATAATCAATTGAAATGTTTTCACCGCTGCTTAAGTGAAGGACCATAAAGCCACCACCACCTATGTTACCTGCACCAGGGTACACTACTGCCAAAGCAAGTTGTGTTGCAATAGCTGCGTCAACTGCATTTCCTCCCTGTTTTAAGATATTTACACCCACCTTGCTTGCCAGTGCATGTGCCGAAACTACAGCACCATTATTGCATACAACATTTTTACTGGTTTCATACTTATAAGGGTTGAATTTTTTATTATCCATTTTAGAGGAAGGTTGTTGAGAAAATGCAAACTCAGTAATGCAACAAAAGATACCCGTCAAAAGAGGCAAATATATTTTTTTCATGAGAAAATTTCATCGAATTTAAGTTTTTCGGGGAAAGAGCAAGGTTAATTGGTTAGAAAATTAATGAGTTAAACGGTTAATAAGTTAAAAGGTTAACAGGTTAATAAGTTAACGGGTGCGTGCCTTTTCAACCTTTCAACTTTTCAACTTTTCAATTTTTCAAATTGTCAACTCCTCAGCTTTTCCCCGCTTTTTTATTTAAGCGGAAGCCCTTCAAAATTACATTCCCTTATTTTCGTGAAATAATTGTACGCTATGCGAAAGCTTTTCCTGTTTACTTTATTTTTTCCGGTTGTCATATCCGGCTTTTGCCAATCACCAGAAACCTATACTTCATCTGAAATTTTCCAGCAGATAAAAAAGCTGGGTGTGCTCTGTTCTGTATTATATATCGGGGCGCATCCTGACGATGAAAATAATGCCCTGCTTCCTTATTTTGCCAAAGAAAAATTATATCGCACCGCATATTTAAGCTTAACGCGGGGTGATGGCGGTCAAAATTTAATTGGTGATGAACAGGGTATTGAACTTGGCTTGATAAGAACGCAGGAATTACTGGCTGCGAGAAGAATTGATGGCGCAGAACAATATTTCACAAGGGCGTATGAATTTGGCTTTAGCAAAAGTGCTGATGAATCACTTCGTATCTGGGATAAGGAAAAAATATTAAGTGATGTGGTATGGGTAATTCGAAAATTTCAGCCTGACATTATCATAAAACGGTTTCCTCCCGATGCAAGGGCGGGACATGGACATCATGCAGCTTCTGCAATATTAGCCGATGAGGCTTTCATAGCAGCGGCTGATCCAAATAAATTTGCAGAGCAATTGACATATGGGGTACAGCCCTGGAAAGCTAAAAGAATATTATGGAACACATTCAATTTCGGAGGAACCAATACAACCAGTGAAGACCAGTTAAAAATTGATATTGGAGGCTATAATCCCTTAATTGGAAAAAGCTATGGGGAGTTGGGTGGTGAAGCAAGAACAATGCATAAAAGCCAGGGCGAAGGCAGGCCAAAAAGAAGAGGCCAGTCTTTTGAATACTTTACTACAACAGGAGGAGAACCACTACAGGCTGATTTAATGGATGGAGTTGTTACCGATTGGAAAAGAATACCTGGCGGAGAAGCCATTCAAGGACTGGTCAATACAATCGCCGGCGATTATAAAATTGATCAGCCACAACTATCGGTGCCTGCATTGATAAAATTGTTCACGGCTGTAAAAGGATTACCGGAAAGTAACTGGCGAAATAAAAAACTTGATGAAGTACAAAAGATAATCCTGGCGTGCAGCGCTTTGTACGTGGAAGCAACTTCATCACAATCACAGGTTGTGCAGGGGGATTCTTTAAAAATAGATTTTGTTTTGAATGAGCGGAAAGATGTACATGCCATATTGAAAAATATCCGCATCGAAAATTTCGATTCAGCATTTACGATGTCCCTGCCGGCTAATCAAAATGTAACGATCAATAAAATATTACCGGTTCCGGAAGATAAAAAAATATCGCAGCCATACTGGCTTGAATATCCTTTAAAAGGCGGAACATTCGAAGTGAGAGACCAGTTGATGATTGGCAAAGCTCAGAATGATCCGTCATTTGAAGTATCATTCCTGGTAAATATTGACGGAGAAGATTTTGTTATCAAACGCCCCGTACAATACAGGGTTATTGATCCGGTAAAAGGAGATTTATATGAGCCAATACCTGTATTGCCTAAGGTTGAATTGCGCTTTGCAAAGGATAATTTTATTTCGTTGAATAATTCTTCTGTTAAAGTGGAGGCAAATATTAAATCCAATGGAACAAACAGCACAAAGTCATTTCAACCCTCAATAAGATATTCAAAAAACTGGAAGGCGAATTCAGATTTTTCTGATTTAGATATTACACCTGGTAAAGAAAAATATTTGATAGAAAATTTTGACCCGGTAACAAAAGAAATGAATACTACGGAAGAAATTACCTTAAAAACTTTGGATGGAAATTATGGTAATTATACCAAAACAATTGCATATGACCATATTCCAACCATTACTTATTTTCCTAAAGCGAAAGCCAATTTAGTAAAGCTCGATATTAAAATTATTGGTAAAAAGATCGGTTATATAGTGGGCGCCGGGGATAAGGTTCCGCAGGAACTTGAGCAAATGGGTTATGAAGTAAAAACCTTATCGGAAGCAGACCTGAACGATGAAAATTTAAAACAGTTCGACGCGATAGTTACCGGCATAAGAGCTTACAATATTTATGCATACCTGAGCAATAAGAATGATATCCTGATGCGTTATGTTCAAAATGGTGGAAACCTCATCGTCCAATATTTAAAAAGTAACCAGGTAGGGCAACAAAAAGTAAATGCAGGTCCCTACCCTTTTATTATTAACTCCGGCTCCAGGGTTACAGAAGAAGATGCCAAAGTAAATTTTTTATTGCCTGAACATTCAGCACTAAATTATCCAAACAAAATAACCCAAAAAGATTTTGAGGGCTGGGTGCAGGAAAGAAGCACGTACCAGGCCGTGCAATTGAGCAATCATTACGAAACCCCGTTGGGTATGCATGATACAGGAGAGCAGGAAAGCAATGGCAGCCTTGCCATTGCAAAATATGGCAAAGGTAATTTTGTGTACGCAGGTCTTGTTTTCTTTCGGGAATTGCCGGCTGGTGTACCTGGCGCTTACAGGTTGATGGCAAATCTTATTGCGTTGCCGAAGAATAAATAGAAAAGTTGTGTTGTGTTGCACATAATCTTGCATTTGTCCCACTAACGCACGAAGGGCACTATGAAAACTGCTTTGTGTTCTCTGTGTCTTTGTGGGAAATAGATAGTGTTATTACGAAGCTCACTAAGAGACTACTTTGTGTTCTCTGTGTCTTTGTGGGATAATAGATAGTATTATTGCGAATTCAGCTAATTAAAATAATAATGCAAAACGAAAAAACATATTGGAGTAAATGGTACATCGCATTGCTTGTATTTTTGGTACTGCAGATAGTTCTCTATTATTTTATTACCAAACATTTTCATGAGCAGTATTGATTGGATAGTACTGGCGGTAACGCTTTCTGTCATCGTTATATATGGCGTGTATAAAAGCCGCACTACAAAAAACCTCGATGGTTATTTTTTAAGTAACCGCGATATGCCATGGTATCTTGTATTGCTGAGCATAATGGGTACACAGGCAAGCGCCATCACTTTTTTGAGCGCTCCGGGCCAGGCTTATACCGACGGCATGCGATTCGTTCAATATTATTTCGGCCTGCCACTAGCCATGATCGTTATATGCATTGTTTTTGTACCCGTATTTAACAGGCTCAAAGTTTATACCGCATATGAATTCCTCGAAAACCGCTTTGATCTTAAAACAAGAACACTTGCTTCATTCCTGTTCCAGGTATCACGGGGGCTATCAACCGGCATAAGCATTTATGCCCCATCCTTAATACTTAGTTCTATCCTGGGATGGAATATTCATTCTACCAATATAATAATGGGTGGGTTATTAATTATCTATACAGTAAGCGGTGGCGCAAGGGCTGTAGCGCATACACAAAAACTGCAGCTTATAATTGTTATAACGGGAATGTTGATTACAGGATATTTAATTGTGCATTTAATGCCGCCTGGCGTTGGTTTTCTTGATGCTTTACATATAGGCGGCAGAAATGGTAAGATGAATGTTATCACTTCAGGAAAAACAGGTACAGGTTTTGACTGGAAAGACAGGTACAATATATGGAGTGGTCTAATAGGCGGATTTTTTTTGGCGCTTTCTTATTTTGGTACCGACCAAAGCCAGGTGGGGCGCTATCTTACTGCTCAAAATAACCGCCAGGGTAAACTGGGATTACTGATCAATGGCCTCGTGAAAGTTCCCATGCAGTTTTTAATTCTTTTGCTTGGCGTTTTAGTGTTTTCATTTTACCAGTTTCACAAAGCACCTGTATATTTTAATGAAACACAAATAACCAGTGCAAAAAAAACCGCTTATAAAGATTCTTTGGTTGCACTTGAAGCTGCTTATGAAAAAATTGCGCCCGGCGATGTTTCTCAAAAGAAATTAATAACTGATAAGTATAAAAAAGTGCTGGCTAAATCATTACCCCGTGAGGATATTAATGATACCAACTATATATTTTTAAGGTTTGTAATTGATTATCTCCCCAAAGGGCTGATAGGCTTGTTAATCGCTGTAATTTTTTTATCGGCATGGGGAAGCATTGCAGCTGCATTAAACGCATTGGCTTCATGCACAGTTGTTGATATCCATAAAAAATTTTTTCGCAAAGACCTTACCGAGAAAATCGACTACCGGATTTCCAGGGTGTACACTTTTTTCTGGGGTATTTTTTCAATCGCCGTTGCAGAGTTTGCAAGTAACCTTGGTAACAGCCTCATTGAAACCGTAAATATCCTTGGCTCGCTGTTTTACGGTGTAATTCTTGGCATTTTCCTGGTGGCTTTCTGGTTCAGGCAAATCAAGGCCAATGCGATATTCTACGCATCTGTTATCGCTGAAATTTTTGTAATTGCTATTTACAAGGCCGACGTCATTTCATTCCTGTGGTTAAATGCAATAGGCGCTCTTCTCGTAATTATATTCGGATATATTTTGCAGGTATTTGTAAAAACGGAAAAAGTACCGGATAGCAAATAGCACAATTTTACAATAAGCAATAAAGCAATTCGACAATTTTACAATAAGCAATTCAACAATTATTTGCTTTTACTGAAATCTCCTGCATAAATAAGCGTTATTTTATCGGGGCTAATGTATTTTCTCAAGGCGGCATTAACCTGTTCAAGGGTAAGGCTTTTTACTTTGTTCTCATAATCGGTAAAAAAAGTTAAATCCTTCCCCTGGTTAATGTACGATGCTAATTGGTATGAGAGAAATTCATCAACGCCAAGGAGTGTTTTTCGTTGCTGTAGCCAGCCGGTAATAGATTTTTTAAATTCATCTTCTTTAAAGCCACTATTTATTGCTTTGCTTATTTCGTCACGCAGGGCGCTGTCCAGCCTGTTCTTGTAAAGCGGGTTAAAAATTGCATACACTCCCCAGGACGAAGCAGGATATTTGTAATTAGCGTTCATATAAGAGCCTGCGCCATAGCTCATACCTTCAGATTCACGCAGCCGCTGCGAAATACGTGAAGCTAAAAATGTACCACCACCAAGCATTTCATTAGCCATATCGAGGGCAACATAATCAGGGTCGGTTTCTTTTAAAGGCAAATTGATTTCTCCAAAACAAACAGCATTTTTCTTATCAGGGATATTAATGTTATCAAGACTTCCTTTTACATCAAAATATTTATCTTCAATTTCTGTGTATGCCTGTTTGCCTGTAAAACCGCCCAGGGTTTTTTCAAGAAAAGTTTTAATAGCCTGCTGATCAATATTACCTACAAACGCAACATATCCATTATTCGCTCCATAAAAATCCTTGTAAAAACTTTTCAAATTATCGGGTGAAGCTTTTTGTAAATCCTCCAGGTTTTCATCGATGCTTTCAGGATAATAAGGATGACCCTTAGGATAGAGAGATGTTTTTTTGCTGAGTGTTGATGAAGCAACATATTGCGGATCGCTGCGGTTAGCTTCAAACTCGCCTTTCATATCAAGCACCATTTTATCATATTCATTTTTATCAAAAGAAGGATGTAAAATAATATCTGCGAGCAATTCCAATGCGGCATTTATATTATCCTTATCGCTGTTGATCCTTATATTTATAGTAGGCCCGTCACCATAGATATCAATGCCCGTTTTTATTTTATCCAAAAGGTCATTAATATCTTTTTTGCTTTTTGTTGCGGTGCCATTTTTAAGCATCCGCGCAGTTAATTGCGGGATGATATTCTTTCCCGTGAGACTTTTTTCATCGCCTATTTTTAGAATAAGGTTGGCATAAATTTTATCGCCTTTGGCCGGTTTCTTCAATAACGCATATTTAAGACCATTGGGAAGTGCGCCGTACTGCGTGTTCTTTTTGATATTATCAATACTTGCTTCGAAAGTTTCTGTTTGTGCCTGGGTGGCTTTGCCTTTATAATCTTTTACCAGCGCATTCACATCCGGGCGGTTTGAAACAGCAACTCTTTCCCCTTCTGCTGCTTTATCAGGAATGAAAACACCCCAGGTGCGGTTGCTGGGTAAATAATATTTTTTTAATGCTGCCTGCACATCAGCAAGGGTTAATTTCTCAACCCGGTCGCGAAAAATATAAAACAGGCGCCAGTCTCCTGCGCCGATCCTTTCAGCAAGGCTAATGCAAAAATCAATTATGTTATTCTGTTCATTAGAAATTTGTTTGATGATGGTGTTCTTTGCCCTGTCCACATCTTCCTGTGTTATTGTAACAGATGATAAATTGTTAGTAGCTGCAATAAAAGCATTCTTTGCACTGTCTAAATTTTTGTCTTTAGGAATATTGCAACTGAAATAAGAAAAACCGGGATCGTACAAGATCATACTATAACCCGAAACTTTTGTAGCCAGCTTAGTTTCTACCAGCGCCTTATATAAAATACCGGATGGATCATTCGTGAGGATCTCAATCGCTGCGCTGTTTGCAGCATAATCTTTGTCGGAATATGAAGGAGTATGATAAGCCATGCCGATGAATGAAATGTCGCCGTTGCGTTTTAATTCAACATAGCGTTCTCCATCCTGCGGCGGCTCCACTGTGTATGGCTGCTCTATAATACGTGACGGCTTTGCTATCTTACCGAAATATTGTGCAATGAGCTCCAGTGTTTTCTTTTCATCAAATTTTCCTCCCACAACAAGTGTGGCATTATCGGGTTGATAATATTTTTGGTAGAAGGTTTTTAAATTACCGATAGGCACTCTTTCAATATCTTCCTTGCTGCCTATGGTTGATTTGCCGTAATTGTGCCAGAGGTACATTGTTGAAATAATTCTTTCCTGCAAAATATTGTCCGGATAATTTTCACCCGATTCAAATTCATTACGCACCACTGAGAACTCCTTTTGCAGGTCTTCATTTTTCATTAATGAGTTCACCATCCTGTCTGCTTCCATATTGAGCGCCCATGTGAGGTTGCTATCGTTTGCCGGAAGTATCTCATAATAATCGGTCCTGTCGTACCAGGTAGTACCATTTGCAAAAGCCCCTTTATCCGCGATGGTTTGTTTGATGTTCGAGAATTTTTTAGATCCTTTGAACATCATATGCTCCAGTAAATGCGCCATGCCCGTTTCTCCATAACCTTCATGCCGGGATCCTACATGATAAACTATATTAACGACAACATTTGTTTGCGCCGCATCCGGTACTAATAATATCTGCAGGCCATTAGCTAGGAAATATTCTTTAACGCCCTCAACTGATGTAACAAAAACAGGTGCGGATGAAGGGTTAGCCAATTTTTTTTGCTGCCCAAAAGCAAAGTGAAGGAGAAGTCCAGGGATGCAGAAAAGGATTATTTTCTTCATGAATAATTTAGTTTTATAGATAAATATAAAGCTTCTTTTTTGGTACATATGCCGGAATGATTTAATATTTTTTCAAATTTATTCCGGCCGCAGGGGCATAAAAGATCCCGCACGGCGAAAATTGAGATTAGCTACAAATATGATTTCAGTAAAAATTTCATTGCGATTTTTTAATAGGGAAAAATTATCAGGATTTCAATTTAACTCCAGTCAAAATCCACGACTTGGCCATCCAGCCTCCATTTTGAAGGTAACTGATTTGTAAGCCAATCCAAAGGTTCGGCAATAGATTGCGCCTTTGCAGCTTCAAGAAAACTTTGTTTAATAAATTTCTTTTGCTCTTCTCCAAGTGCATCGGGTTGTGCAGAAATAAATAAAGGTGCACTGCTTTTCGCAAGCAATTGCATCCATTGTTTGTTCTTATCCCACGGCACATCTTTGGTGAGGCCCACACAATCACCGTCTGCTTCATAGAAAGTTTTATGCTGCACCATTCTGAATCCAAGCGTATTTACACCCATCTTGCGCGTGCGATCCCAATCTTTTCCACTGGTGTCATCTCCAATGCGGTTGAGTTCAAATATCCCCGCAGTCAGATGGCTCAATGTATTGCAGCCAATCAAATAAATATCGCCCGCGGCTTCCCGGATGCTGGCATATAAATTCAAAACAATCTCCGCATTTGTTTTTGTGTTGTCATTAAATTGCCAGTCCGCTGTGGTAAGTCCTTCTTCCATTTTAAAGCCCCAGCGGCCAAAAATATCGAAAGTTGTATAGTCATGCTTTACCATTTCAAATCCCCATTGATGGTATATATTCAAAAGGTTTTTTATGCGCCCGATATTTTCTGCAATAGTAGGATCAAGCAATGGACTTTTAGGATCATCACGCCCGGTAATTGCGGGCATCAATAAATTCTTTTTATCATCATGCCGCGCGCACAGGGGCCTTGTCCACAAACCGGGCCGCATGCCAGTTTTTTTTATGGCATCCGCAAGCTTGTTCATGTCGCCGAACTTGCTGTTGGGCACAGCGAAATCATCACCCCAGCAACAATCATCAGCCATTGAAGGAGATTTAATTGCCCATCCCGCATCAATGACAGAGAACGGAGGGTTTGCAGAATCGCCTGCAAGGGCGGCCATTAATGAAGTAGTTTCAAGAATGAGTTGCGCTGAATTATTCCCATAAGCAAAATACCAGTCGTTGATACCGTAAACAGGCTTTGCTGTCAATCGGGGCTTATCACACATCTGTGTACAAAATCTTCTAACGGTTGCAAATACATTTTCAGTTCCTTCATTTTGGGTAGTTACGACGTTTCCTGCATGCAACTTTCTTTTTTGCAGTTGCACGCCATTGCCGCCCGTTCTTGTATCGAGGGTCAGTTGTAGTTTGCCATTGTCAATCTGCCAGGAACAAATTGTATTACATCCTGTTTTTACGCCAAAGCAGGTTGTGTGGCTACCATCATTTGCGATGCAATACCAGGGCAATTTTTTGGATGCATTTATTTTTTGCCAGCTTACATCACCATAAGTCCGTTCCCAATGATCGCCAAGAATTGCAGCATTATTTGCGATAGCATATTTCCATGAAAGCCTTACTTCTTTTAAGGTAATTGTTGGCGATTGTACATACACGGCAATCGTATCATTCAATTTTTTTAAATCAATAATAACGTCTTTGTATATCCAGGTATGTTGATCTGGGGATTGTAATAGAAAATATTGATCACCTGAAAATATTTCAACTGCATCAGGCATTTGAAGCGTATACTTTTTTTTACCACCCGCTATTATAAAATCGGCAACCAGTAATCCCGCAAGTGAAAGACCGGATGCTTTTATGAAATGTCTTCTATGCATAGATTTTTATTTTGCATGATTTAAATCTCATTTCTGTGCCTTCAATAAAGCCATTAGAATTCTATTCAAAATACACCTTTACCGTTTGATAGAGCAGCCTGTTCTGCATGTATTGCGTTTGCATATTTAGTTTTTCGGAGTAGCCTTCCAGTCCGAAAAGCCCGGCTGCATTTCCTTTATTTACAGCAATCTCCAGGTAATTGGCCGAATTGAATAACGCCAGCTTTTCGCTTTCATTAACATCGGCATAGGTTTCGCTGATCTTATCAATTATTTCATCTCTTTTAAAAACAATTTTGAAACTCCTTCCACGGCGTTGCTCTTCAAATTCTTCGCGGGTAATATTGATGATCACATTTTCGAAATTATCAATGAAGATGATTTGCCCTTCAATATATTTAGGCCCCAGTAAAGGCCGTAATGGATTTTTTACTTCGATCGACACACTACTATCCCCCACCTCTTCGATTGTTTTTCCATCAAGAATTTCCTGGTAGGCTTTTCCAAAAACAGATGCACAGTACAAAGTATTTCTTTGTTCGGCCTGGCTCAATGGCAAGGCAACAATTTTTTCAGGAGTTTCTTCGAGGATCATTGTTATCAATCCGTTATCGGCGCAGCCTATGTATTGATTGTTGTGCTGAATTAATAGCAAGTGTTCCGGCCGCTTATCGAAGAGATTTACCAGCACTATATGAAAAGTAAGCGGCGGAAAATTTTTGATTGCATTGCGGCAAACGTAGGCTGCCTGCGGGTAATTAAACGGGGAAAGCTCATGTGAGATATCAACGATATTAAAATCGCTGTTAATGCTAAGCAACTGTCCTTTAACAGCTCCCGTTAAAAAATCCTGTCTTCCTATGTCAGATATGAGCGTTATTAAAGGCATCCGGATTGTATTAGGCAATTGTAAAAAGTAGCAAAAATCAAAAAAGTAAGAAGCAAATAACAAAATATTATTGAAATTTGCTACGAACAAAAATAGCAGAGATAGGCATCTAATAAAAAGATAATTTCATCGGGGATTATATTTGCAGGAATAACTTTTTTTAAAAATTTGTTGCGGAAATTTTTTAGCTTATTTTTGCACTCCTTAAAAAGATTTGGTAGCTCAGTTGGTAGAGCAATACACTTTTAATGTATGGGTCCTGGGTTCGAGTCCCAGCCAGATCACCTGATGGGACAAACGGGAAAATTCGCCGTTTGTCCCATTTTTATTTTCTTCAAATGCAGTATCCAGGCTATATATCAGCCGCACTGCTTCGTTGAGCCTTGGAGTTCGATAATTAAAACCGTCAAAAATGAGCTTTTCAGGGTAGATCGAACTTATGATTTCCCGTTTCTTAAATGAATTGGCATTTCATATAAAGTATCGAGGTGGGATATGTATTAACAGCATTATCCAGTATCGTATCTATATTCTCATGAGTATCAGTTAGAAGTGAGAGCTTCTCCTCAAGAATACTTATTTTATTTTCGCATTCGGATTTGATGATCCGGTAATCTGACGCATCAATATCATTTGATAAGAGTAGTTCCCTGGCTTTTGCGAGCTTATTATTCCATTCATTTATCCCGGTAATGATTTCACTCTTATCATGTTTTTGGGCTCTTGTTTGAGCCTTATATTTGTTATTAATGGCCAATTTAAAAAGTTCAATCATTGCCGGTCTCGGCACATATTTTCTAAGTTCACGTACAAACAGATCATTTAAATTTGATGCCCGGTAACGGCAACCGCATGAAGAGGAGCAGTGATAATAATAATAGCGTTGATATTTCCCTCTTGATGCACTGCCGGTTAATAATCTTCCGCACCTGGGGCAAATCAAAAATCCGCGAAGAGGTAACCTGCTATCTACATACATCTTTGTACGTTGTTGTTTCTTTTTACCATTTAAAACATCCTGTACTTCATAAAAAAGGGCTTCTGAAATAATAGGTTCATGCTGGCCTTTTATAAAACAGCTTTCTTCATCTTTGTACATAGGTATATATATCTTACCGCAATATATTGGGTTGCGTATAGCTACCCAGAAATTATTTTTACTGCACTTTAATCCATTTTGCCTTATTTGTTTCCAAATCTGTTCAGTGGCAAATCTTCCGGAGGCAAGTTGTTCAAACACCCAACGAAGCAAAGTTGCCTCAGGTTCTTTTGGAGCTATATATTTTCTTCCATTTTCGTTTATCTTATTCATATATCCAACGGGAGCTGTTCCCATCCAGCGGCCTTCTTTTTTCGCCCGACGCAATCCATGAAAAACATTTAATGCACGGCGGTCATTTTCTACTTCCGGGGCAGCCAGGTATATGGCCAGCATCATTTTGTTTTCCGGTACTGATAGATCAAGTGGCTGTTCAACTGCCTGTGGTTCTACTCCAATTTTGCGGAGTATGCTGATCATTTGGTAAGCGTCCCCGGCATTTCGGCTGAACCGGTCCCATTTGGTGAAGAGAATAAGATCCGATTGGCCTTTAGTCTTTTGCAACTCCAAAAGTATTTTCGCCCATGCCGGCCGCTGGAAGGTTTTAGCTGAGTGATCTTCATAAACTACTTTCCTAACTTTGATGCTGTTTTTTTCGCAGTACCTGCGAAGTACTTCTTCCTGGTTGCGTTGGCTATAACCTTTATCGGCCTGTTCGTCTGTGCTTACACGGATATATAAATCGGAGATTTTCATTTTGGTAAGTTTTGTGAAAGTGCTATATCTGCTAATTTATAAAGAAATTCCAATATTAGACGGGCTTGTTCGATTGTTACAATCAATCCTTCCTTTTTTAATAGCTGCACTGCTCTTTCCGGCTTGATGATGTTCTCATCGAATTCGTCAGTAGGTAAATGATTTGCAGAGTGGAAATATAAACTGTCTTTGTAACCATTCTCCTGCACCTTGTTCCAGGACGCACCGTTCATAACTCACAATTAAGGTCAGAGAAATACTCAATTCACAACACCAAAGATAGGGAGCTCAGCTTTGAAGAACGTATTAATATTTGAACAGGTTGTGTATAACGGTAACAACTATACGCAATTTTACTTATCTGAACATATTTGAATTATTTCAAAAAATTATTAACATTTAATTTTGGGTTCGGTTAGCTAAAACGCAGAGTAGCTTCGTAGTTATTGAAGCCGCTTGGATATTTGAACTTATATTTTTATAAAAATTGATCTGTTCAGGATATCATTAAAAATTCCTAAAAAAAAGCTCGCTATTTTTATTTTATAGTTCCTTCATTTTTTCTTTTCACCCGCAGCAATGGAAACGGAAATTTGAAATCTCTTTTTTATAGCAAGCGGTGTTTTTGTTGCACAAAAACCCAGCTTGCTTTTTCTCCCGTCGGTCAAAAAAGAAAGACATGCAAAGATCTTCTCAATATTATTTTGCTGATTTGCTACTTTAAGGTTTCTAATAATCTTCTCTTTCGAATCCCGCCTCAAGCGGGATGAAGAAGAGCTAGGAGTTTTGGCCGTGCCAAAACATAGCTGGCTCCTATTGCATCGCTCCTATTGCATCGGTTTCGGCACTCTGGCGAGCTTAAGGAAGCATAAAAATCCTGTGTAATGAACTTGCCGTTAAGGGGGCTGTTGAAAAAAAAAATACAAATGACCTGTTCTGGTCTGGAATCAAATTACAATCGTTGGTAAAGGCCACCCTGTGATGTCTTAGCGTTTTATAATTGTGAGCCTGGAACGCATCTGACTATAGTGGAAGGCTATGAGGGTTTCATTTATTGGACTCCTTTTACGAGCAATAACTGTTTGCCTTCTCGATAAATTCTGAACCTATGATTATCATGGGGTGTTTATTCTTGTTTTAAATAAATTATAGATTGTCCAAATCGTTAATATTTGTTCTCTCAATCATTAATTCGATTACATTTTTATGAGGCTGTCCAAAATGAATATTCACCTTGTTACCACACCAGTGAAAATTATTTTTTTCATTTAAATAATCATTTTGAGATGGTTTTTCGTGCCCAAAATAATGAGTCAAATAATTCAATGTTTCAAGAAAATTATTTTCCAATTCAGTGGAGTCTTTATTCTCTCGTTTAAGTTTTAAAAGAACAGATTCCAATTTATCTTTTGCGGAAAATTTGAAAACAGCATAATCAAAAGTCAACCCTGCCCATTCTCTAAAATCAATATCAGTAATTGTATATGTGTTAGGAAGGATTGACACTTTGTCTAATTTTATCTTGGAAGAAAAAAAAGAGTAATTACTTTCAAAGGGAATATTTTTGAAGGCGTAGTTATTGTTATAATCACAAAACGCCTGTGTGTAACCCTCTTGTATTAAAGAATCACAAGCTGATTGTTTTTTTGTCTGGGAGTATGAACTCATGGAAACAACTAAAGCGATTATGAAAATTAATAATCCTTTCATATAATTATCAAATAATATTTTAAACCATAAGGCCTTTTACGCTATTTCAATTTTTCCGAATTTGTCGCATAAAACATCGGGGATTGATTTAATGCTGGGTGCCGTAGTTCATCCGGATTGGGTTTTATAGCAATTTCTGAAGTCGAAGGTATATTCTTTTGTTGGCATTTATTCGAAAGCTCGAGCTGGAGATAATCAGAATTAAGTGGATGAAAATATAATCGGAAGCCAGTATCCTACAAAGCAGGTTAACCTCACAATAAAATTCTTGAGCTGAATAGAATCAAATATCCCGCTTTTTAAGAATATTTCCTGAAGGCATAACTCTTACTACTAAACTTATTTGCGGACCAAAATATATGTCATTATACAAATTGCCAATGTCATAATCGTCATTAAGAAGGTCAACCAGTATATTTTTTTGGATAATCGGTCATTTGTCATAGCGACGCGAGCCATTAAAGAGACCATTCTTTTTTGGGCGCTAGCAACGTTTTGAATTTCAGTTCTATTGGGGTTATGTGTTTCCTCCTGAACATCACATAGGAGCTGTTGGATTGGTTTAATTAAGTCTCTATCAGTTTCAATTTCAGCTCTCTGTCTATTTGATAAACCATCTAAAATCTTTTCATCAAAGATCTTTCTTGTCCAATTCGATTTAGGATCAGAATGAAATTTCATACACTAAGTGATTTTATGCTCAACTATATAATAACGATTAAACGGTGTTTTATGTATTAGGCTCAACATCATTTTTTGCTTTGTTGAATTGTATCAAGCCCACGATCTTCCAAAATAAGCTTTATTAGTGGGTCCAAGACGTTTAGATTATTTATAAATCGTTCAGCGCTAAACTGCTAAAAGATTTGCCAAAACCTTTAAATCCATCAAAAAAAAGGTTCGAAAAGTGTCCACCATTCGGGTCATAAAGCCTCTTGACGGGCTGCCACCTTCATTGCGAAATAATTTTATTGTAAATTTGAAAATAAAAAATCAGGTATGGGCACACTTACTATTGATAAAAAGAAATTTGTGGTAATCGAACAAAAGGAGTTTGACAAACTTCAATTATTGGCTGCACAAAAAACAGCATCTGCTAGAAAGTTTTCCCTTGCTGCCGGTAAAAGGCATGCCTATAAACTTATTGATAAATGGGTAAAAGGAAAGTAAGTATTCTTGAACCTGCTGCAACTGCTGTAGCAGAAATAGCCTTATTTATTGAAAGCGAAGGATTGCCACAAACAGCTAAAAGTTTGTGGATGATGCATTCGAGTTCTTTGAGAAGCTTTCTGATGAAAGAATAGAACATAAGCCATGCACCTACAATCAATGAAAGTATTTAAATTACCGCTGTGTTCCTTATAAGAAAAAATATGTCATCGCCTATCTCAGCCAGGAAAGAGAAATTGTTATTTGTGATTTTGTTTCAGCAAAACTTTTAAACTCAACAACCACCTTCTAAGAAGGTGGGTTGAAAGCATCGGGCGAAGCCCTCT
>JBDTZL010000124.1:0-25334 GCA_040005125.1 Ginsengibacter sp. | reverse complement strand
TATCTTGGCAGATAGTTTAACCTGATTATTGATTATTGATTATTGATTATTGATTGTTGATTGTTGATTGTTGATTATTGATTTATTGATTATTGATTATTGATTATTGATTAATTGATACTTGATACAGTTGATACTTGAAACTCGATATTTGATACCCGATTCTTGATTCTTAGAATAAAATACAATTACCTGCATAATAATTTTTTCAATACTTTTAGTAGCCAATAAAAACATACATCTTTAACTCAATAAAAAAATCCAACATGAATAACGATGATTCGAAATCTATTGCCTCTTCCCGCAGGGAATTTGTAAAACAAACAAGCCTTTTGGCAGGGGGGCTCATAACAGCGCCATTTTTATCACGGGCCAATTATTTTTCCGGCGCCAATGATACCATTAAAATTGCATTGGTAGGTTGCGGCGGACGCGGAACCGGTGCCGCAATGCAAGCCTTACTTACCAAACAAAATGTAAAGCTGGTAGCCATGTGCGATGCATTTCGCGATAACTTAGACAACTGCTACAAGTCATTAACCGCTGATGATATTTCCGAAACATCGGGCAAGCCCGGTAATCTTAAAAGCAGGATCAATGTGCCGGAAGAAAGAAAATTTACCGGCTTTGACGGATATAAAAAAGCAATTGCATTGGCCGATGTGGTGATCCTCGCCACCCCACCCGGCTTTCGCCCCATACATTTTGAAGAAGCTATTGCACAAAATAAGCATGTTTTTATGGAAAAACCGGTGTCTACCGACCCTGCCGGCATTCAAAAAGTATTAGCGACTGCGGCCATTGCCAAACAAAAAAAATTAAACGTGGTCGTAGGCTTGCAACGCCACTATCAAAATTCTTATAAGGAATTATTCAAACGCAAAGAATTGATTGGTGATATTACTTCGGCACAGGCATGGTGGAATAATGATGGCGTATGGGTGCGGCCGCGAAAAGAAGGACAAACAGAAATGGAATACCAGATGCGCAACTGGTATTATTTTGTATGGCTCTGCGGAGATCATATTACCGAGCAGCACATACATAACCTTGATGTGATCAATTGGTTCAAAGGTGGTTATCCTGTGAGTGCACAGGGCATGGGTGGCAGGCAGGTACGTAAGGGGAAAGATAACGGAGAAATATTTGACCACCATTATGTAGAGTTTAAATACGCGGACGGAAGCCTTCTGAATAGCCAGTGCCGTCATATGCCAGGCACCATGAGCCGGGTGGATGAACTGTTTGTTGGTACCAAAGGAAAGATACAAACCGGTGCAGCAAATATCGTCGATGCTAAGGGAAATATTTTATATCAATATGATTTGAAGGGTGAAAACAATCCATATCAAACCGAGCACGATGATTTGTTTGCCGCCATTGCAAAAGGCGAATACAAATTTGCAGATGCAGAGAACGGCGCAAAGAGCAGTATGACGTCTATACTTGGACGGCTTGCTACCTATAGCGGGCAAATAGTTGAATGGGACAAAGCTATTAACAGCGGTCTTGATCTGCACCCCAAAGTATATGACTGGAACGCGGCAACACCCGTTGTACCGAATGCAGATGGCTTCTATCCTATTGCTATACCTGGTGTAACCAAATATGTTTAGAAAACAGAAAGAAGAAATATTGATCTTTCAATAACCAACTCTCCCGGCTGGGTCAAACGGAAGTGTATCAATCCGTAAACGCCCTGCTGGTTTCTAACGATATCGGGTAGACGCAATCCTCGTTTTTCGAAAATGTGCCATTATTTCAAAACTACCTGATCTGTGATAATAAAATTTCCCGGGTGAATAATAATCTTCCGGCTTTTCACATAACCCACATTGAAGGATTGTAATGTGTAAATTCAACCCGTCTTATACCGGCGACGTAAATATCGATGGCGGTAATAACTCTTGACAACCCGGTATAAAGGTGCCGCTGGTGCCAATATTTTTTGTCGCCAACCCACTTATTTATAAATATTGCTTTACCCATTCTTTTGCTTCCCTGTCGTCAGTAAATTTTTTCATGGGAATAGCTGGTGGTTTTAATTTGAACAGCACACCCATAATGAATTTTGAAAGCCCCGGTTTTGAAATCACAGCCATTGCTGTATAAACATTTGGCAACTCTCTGGCTACAAACTTTCGTGTCTCTTTATCGGGCATGGCAGAATTGCTCAGGTAAATCAGCAAAGGAACTTTTTTGTTATTGGTAATGCTATTAACCAACGCGATATTTTTTGTTATGTTGGCAATCGTTCGGGTGGGCTTTTTAGAAAGTGAACCAATGTGCCATTGTCAAGCCAATAGGTCGCAATTTCCCCTTCGTATATTTGCCTGTCTGTTGGCGGTATCATTTGTTTATATGTTAGAGTTAATTTCTATCCGGAGACCGTTGCAATTATATTAATTTACCCTAAGAAATAGATATGGATTTAGCCACAACCCGTTATTTCCTGCTATCGTCCTGTGCTAAAATAAACTTTTCCTTCAGCTTGCTTTTTTGAAACAAGAGATATTTATTTTCACCAGGAAGCGCTGAATTTTCTTCGTCTGTATTTGTATTTCTTCCATGGGGCATTCCTCCTGCTCCCCCACTCCGCCCTCTTCCGGAAAATCCATTTGACCCACCACCACTACCTGTATGGCCACGCCATTTAACTGCATTTATTTCTATATCCAAAGTAATATCTTTTGACATATCTGGCGCAGTAAAATTTATGCCAAACCATTCTTTCAGCGGGATTGACATTTCATAAGTGAGCTTATCATTTTCATCCCAGTTGATGGCTGCATTTATGCCGGAGCTGTCATTTATGGGGATGAATCCATTTTTTGTTTCAAAACCCTTTACTTCCATCAGGGTATTTTGAAGAATAAAGGAAGTTCTCCTGTTTTTAAGTTCCTGGCCTGGTTGGCTATTGTTATCATTCTGCAATGGGGTGGGTACAGATTGCTGTGCCAGTGGAAAACTAACCGATACTTTATGTTTTCCTTTTACGCTTAAATAAACTTCCATCCCTGCACGCATGATCTTCACCTGGCTCATTTCATCAGGGGCCTGGAAACATAAATACAAATTTTTATCATCATTGGCAAAAGCAAAAAATAGTTTAGTGCCTGCATCATAATATCGCAATGGCAATTTCCATTCCTGTGGCTTGCCATCTATTTTTACCGGGGAAGTTACCCAGGATGATTTTGCTATCTCATCCTGTGCAAATGAGATGGTGGAAAAAAACATCAATACAATGGGAGGAATGTTTCTGATCATTTTAAGTATGTATAACATTATAAGGTCAAATCTATCATTACCTGCAAATACCTCAATAGTTATACGTGATAAAATAAAGTTATTGTTTTGAACAGGATGTTTTTTCAAACTCCCCTCACAATTATCTGCTGAATTAATTCATTTTATTCAAACATCTGCGAGGGTTTTGATAGAAAGGCTTTATACGGCAATAAAAAACCACCGGTATTGCCCCAATGGTTATAAATATTGAAATAAAAACGAATACGCTACTCTTTTATAAAGCTTTGCACCGTACCATCTGCAAATTTTATTACATACTTTCCTCTTGCAAGTGGTTGAACATTTATCTGGTGTTGGTTGGTGTTTATTAAAATATTTTGAAGTAACCTGCCGTTGGCATCATACACACCTGCATTTGTTTTTATTATTCCAGAATTACCAATGTTTATATTCAGTATATCTGTCACCGGGTTGGGATAAATGCTTACTCCACCGGTCTTTTCAATATTTATCCATATAACAGGGCTGTATGCAAACCTGCTGTCTGCATCGATCATTTTAAGGCGGTAGAAAACTTTACCGCTATATACGGCCTTATCGGTGGTACTGTAAATATTATTATTGTTGCCTGTCGCATTGATAGTATTTATTTTGACAAATTTGAGGCCATCACTGCTCATCTCCAATTCAAACAGTTTGGTGTTAATTTCGCCAGTAGTTTGCCATTGGAGCTCATTGTAGCCGGCCTCCCTGGTACCGTTAAAGCTGAGGAGATGTAGCGGCAGCACAATCGTGGTGTTTTTATAATAACTGATCGTGCCATTTATGCCACCAATAAAAGCATCTATATCTCCATCACCATCAATATCTACAAAAGCCGGTGCGGAATAGTTCCCGGTATTTACAGCAGCTAAAGGATTAGCTGCACCCACTTGTGGGGCGAACACGGGCACTGAAGCAGTACCCGTGTTTTTATAATACCTGATCGTGCCATCAAGAGTACCAATAAAAGCATCTTTATCCCCATCACCGTCTATATCCACAAAAACGGGTGCGGCATAACCACCAATATCCACGAGATTAAATGGATTGTCGGCTGCTGTTTGCAGGGTGAAAACGGGGGCTGTCGCCGAGCCCGTATTTTTATAGTAGCTAATAGTGCCATCGCTTAATCCAAGAAAAGCATCCATGTCGCCATCGCCATCTATATCCACAAAAGTAGGTGCTGCATAGTAGGCGTCATTTAAACTATTCAAAGGATTGGTTAAGCCTGTCTGCAAAACAAAAACAGGAGCAGTTGTAGTACCCGTATTTTTGTAATACCTGACAGTGCCATCAGAAGCACCACCAATAAAAACGTCCATATCACCATCACCATCTATATCTACAAAGCTTGCGAAAGTATAGCCGGAAATAGCTACACTACTCAAAGGATTGGATGCGGCCGGTTGTAAAGTGAAAACCGGGGCAACCGCCGTGCCCGTATTTTTATAATAGTTAACAGTGCCGTTATAATTACCCATAAATACATCGTTATCGCCATCGCCATCTATATCTACAAAGACAGGGGCAGAAAAGCCGCCCGTATTCGCCGAATTTAAAGGGTTAGCAGCACCTGTTTGTTGGGTAAAGGTTTGGGCTGCCAAAGGAGTAACAAAACCAAGGCCTGCAGCGAGGCAGGCAGCCGCTACAGGTGCCTTTATCTTTATGCCGAGTTGCCGGGCATAGCGGCAGAGACGATTCCAGATTTGCCATTTTTTTTGTTGTGTATAGCGGGTAAACCGGCCGGTCCGGATACTTTTTTGCAGTCTTGCAAGCGCTTTCAGATAGTTGTCGGGGGATAGGTACTGATGTGGTTTTTTCAAAACGTGGATTTTAAAGGGTCGGTCCCACACAATATTAGTGAAAAATTACTTGTTTACCGTTTTATTTCTGGCGACCGGGCCCAAAAAGCGGTTTCAGGTGTGTGGAGCGCCAAACGGTGTGTAGTTGTCGTATGATTGAGAATACCGGGCCGCATGCAATCAGGGAGTATTTGCACATCATATATTTCTTCTACGCTTTGCTGGTATCGGATGTTGCCTACATTGGCGCCCGTGGGCAAGTGTATGATCTCCACACCACAATAAATGGCATCTTTGGTAATAGCTAAATCCCTGAAGGTAGATGCATTTTGCCGCAACTTTGAAAGGCCGACAAACAAGTAGTCTCCTCTCTTTGCCATTCCTCTTACGAACCCCTTTAATTGGGCTATCACGTCGTATTTGCCCGTAGCAGTATCTATCTTTATCAACTGGCCTGTGGCAGAAAGCAGGCAGTAAAGCTGCCCGTCAAACCATCGGGGAGAATGCGGCATGGGCAGCGAATGCGCCACCACTTCATTATTTTCTATGTCCATGATCAGCCCGTTGGTTTCTACTCCATTGCGCCAACCTTTGGCCGTGGTACTCTGTCCAAAAAGGCTAACGTACCTGGGCATTTCATCCACCATGGCCATCCCATTGAGATGACAAAGATCGCCGGATTCAAGGGATTTAATAAACGGGGGCATCCAGTGCGGCCGAAAACTAAAAGCATCGTCTATAGTTACGAGGCAGGAAAACAGGGTATTAACAGCCCAGAGCCTGCCTTCTTTGTCCCAATCCATATCGTGTATATCAACCGACCCGGTATAGTAACTGGCACGCGGCACAAAAAAAGCATCATAAAAATTGGGTTTTACAGGATAGCTAATTGCCAGCAGTGGTGCATTTGCCAACACAACTACTTCTTCTTTTGTTGCCAGGGCCATACGGTTTTGTTTGATGGCAAGGCCCATGGCTTTGTCAAAATCCCTTGGCAGTTGCCGCATGGCATTTAGGCCGTCGGGTGAGAGAAAAATTAATTTCCCCGCCTGGTACGTTGTGATCGCCAGGGAACAATTGAGTTGGGTAAGTAGTTCGGCTACGTTTGGCGTATAGGTACAGGTAAATGGAGGCGCCGGGTTAGTCATATCGTAAAGTTGCTTTTATGGATAAAGAATATTAATTATAGAAAGCATCGCGCAGTAATGCATAATATGATCTGGATGCTCCTTCGGCAAAAGCGCCTTTCGATACAAGCCTTTGGTGTCACGCTGCGTGGTAATATAAAGGGGGCAATCTATAAAAACCGCTTTGGTGAGGGGGGGTTTATTTTTCAATGCTTCGCGGACCTCTTCGTAAGGATTAATGGCTGCGAGAATTGAAATCACCCCATGTTTCGCCAGCATCAGTCCTACAAATCCAAGACGACGGATATTCTCCCGGCGGTCTGCCCTTGAGAAACCCAAATCGTAGCAGAGGTTCCGGCGGGAGTCATCACCGTCCGGTAATTCAAGTTTATAGCCCAAACCCGTAAGGGTTCCTTTTGCAAGATGTGCAATGGAATATTTACCTGCCCCGCTAAGTCCTGTCATTTGAATGAGTAGCATTTGTACCTGATAACGTGAATCATTTTAAAATTTTATACGGCAAATATGAGCCTAATAATTGTAGCAAACAATAAGGGCTAGCTTTTTTGCCGCCGGAGTGTTCTCCTTTCAAATTTAAGGCAATTTTTTTTTCTGAACTCCCGGGTGTCGCGGGCTCTAACAGTGCCGGATAAACGCAGTTTTCCAGTTTGATCTGTTGTAAAATAATTTCTTAACAACGGCATAAGAAGGGAAATCGGGGACGTCATCGATTTTTCATCCATCGCCATATTAGTGCTGGCACTGTTCACCAAACCCGCTTCAAGAGATATCATTGTTCTATAAGCACCTCCGGGTTTTCATCAAATGCAAAGCTCCTCTTTATATACAAATTATTTGGCAAAGGCAATATGATTAAATCTCCTGATAGCGCAAAGGGCGAAATAACTGATGCAAATTATATAAGATTAACAAAGCTGGAGGCGAAGCCCGGTTGTATAGTGGAAGGTGTCTTTAATTTTACGGATATCCCGTTTCAAAACAATACAGGAAAAGTTGTGGCTAAGATAAAAGGTATAACGGAAGGCCGGTTTAAAACGCAGATCACTCAATACAATGAGACAACAGGCAATAATACCAGCAGGGATGCAGCAGGCGAAGGGCCGGGCAAATTATCGCCTGAGGCCAAAGTATTGTTTAAAAATGTAAAATGCAAACTTACCGAATCCCAAAAAAACCAGGTTGCACATCTGACCGGCTTTCTTCTATCGGGAAAAACAGACGAGCCGTTTGCAATGGATAAAGAAAACGTTGACTATCCTTATAGTGCTACTGTTACGATAACCGATATGAATAAAGACGGCATAGAAGAAGTCTTTATACAATACGGGAACACTTTCACTTCAGGTAAATACAGGTCAAAGTATTCTGCTTTTTATACAAGATAAAGAGGGTGCTTATAAACCAAATCCTGGTTTCCCCGGAGTAGAGCCGGAGCAGTTGAAAACCGGTTTTGGAGGTTATCCCGATCTGTTGATTGGCGGCCCCGGTTTTAACTTTCCCTTATGGCGATGGAGCGGCAAAGAGTATAAGTTTACAAGACTCAGAAGTAGTTGCGAAACTACATCCAGGCAAACACTTTTCCGATTGCATGAGCGGCCGTGATCCCGCTTTCAACATAACACTATTATTTCTTAAGAAACTGATTTGTTCTTTCGATAATCGTATCTATTGGCATTTCCCTCATACATTTAAAATGGCCAAGCGGGCATTTTTCAAAACCTATTTTACTGCAGGGCCTGCACCATAACTTATTTACCTGGAACACTTCATAGGGAGCCTGGTAAGGATACATACCAAATGAAGGAACTGTATTTCCCCAAACAGATAAAATATCTTTTTTAAAGGCTGCTGCTATGTGCATGAGGCCTGTATCGTGGCTTATTACCAGCTTGGATCTGCGAATGATATCTGCAGACTCATTCAAAGAAAATTTACCGCATGCATTATAAATTTTTATAGGATCGGCATGTGCAATTTCAAGGCCGTTATGAAAATCTTCCTTTCCTCCAAGCAAAATAACCGGGTATGTGATATAAGCGCATAGCTTCTTTAATTTTTCTACCGGCAGCTTTTTAGTGAAATGTGCTGCACCAATTGCAATTGAAATGTAGCCTTGTGAATGAGAAAATGGTATGTCCGAATCTTTGACCCTATCACTTTCAGGAATGAAATAATCAAGCCCCAGGCCATCATTAATAACGTCCAGGCTTTTTACAGTTTCCATGTACCTGTCGACGATATGTTTCTCCGGCATTATGTTGATCTTAAAAGTTGTATATATCCATTTTTGCATGTTTAACTTGTTGAAAGAATAAAACGGGATGCCTTTAAGCGCCCGCCTGATCCGAAGCGTTCTCAGGTTATTGTGCAGGTCGATTATGTAATCAAACTTTTCATTTGTAAGAATGTCTATTGTTGCATGTATATCATCCGATAAAGTGAGTACGTTGTTTATATAAGGGTTTGACTGGACAATTCCTGAAAAATTCTCTTTAGTGAGGAAATGAATGTCAGCGCCGGGATATTTTTTTCGCAGGCAGCGTATAACCGGGGTCGTTAGAACAATATCACCAATGGACGAAAAACGAATGATTAAAATTTTCATGGCAAAACTAGTTAACTAGTTAACCTGTTAACAAGTTAACCAGGTCACACTTCAATATAATTAAGTTCTTTATGAAATGTTTCCTCTGTAAAGATGGCCGCAATAACAGCTATTACCAGGATTATTATTCCCGTTACCAAGCCACTGAATGTATAGGTGAAAAAATGTTGCAGGCTATTGAATAATAAAAGCATCAACGGTAAAGCCCCGCGAACCATGTTGGGAATTGTGGTAGCTGCTGTAGAGCGCAGGTTAGTCCCAAACTGTTCTGCGCCCATCGTCACAAAAATTGCCCAGAAGCCTGTTGCAAATCCAAGCCCCGCCGTAATCCAATAAAAACGTGCAGCACTGTTGTTGCTGGTTTGCGTGAAATATATTGACAGCATTATAGCAAAGATTACATAAAAGATATACAGTGTTTTTTTCCTGCTTTTTAATAACTGGCTGAGTACCCCTGCCAATATATCACCAACAGAAATTGCAGCGTAGGCATACATCGTTGCTTTGCCCGGGTTTATTTCCTCTGTTATTCCAAAGTTTTTTGCAAACCTATTGGAAAACGCAATGAGGATACCAATGACATACCAGGTAGGAAGGCCTATTAAAATACCACATATATATTTTTTAAAGCGCTTTGCATTATTGAAGAGCATTAAAAAATTTCCCTTCGATACGGTTTTTTCAAGTGATGTATACATACCCGATTCAAAAACGCTGAGGCGTAAAAAGAGTAAGGCTATCCCCAGGCCGCCACCAGTGAAATAACAAATTCTCCAATCAAATTTTTGCGAAATAAAAAACGCAACTACTGCTCCTGTAATGCCAATGCCTGCGACAATCGAAGTTCCAATACCCCGTTGCTCTTTTCGTAAGAGCTCTGAAACCAGTGTAATGCCCGCACCCAGCTCCCCGGCCAGCCCTATACCCGCAATGAACCTTGCTATTGCATATTGAGGAACCGTTTGCACAAAACCATTGGCAATGTTTGCCAGTGAATATAATATTATGGAGCCAAATAATACGCTCAGCCTCCCTTTCTTATCACCTGCGATTCCCCATATAATACCACCGATTAAAAGGCCCACCATTTGAATACCAATAATTATTTCTCCCTTTTTATCTACGTCAGCTGCGCTTAAACCCAATGACCGGAGGCTTGGGATTCTTACTATATTAAAAAGAAGCAGGTCAAATATGTCAACAAAATATCCCAGGGCCGCAACTATTACCGGCAGCGAAAGAACACCAATGTATTTTTTGTTCATAAAGAAGGCGAACTATTTTGTCGATTATTTTTTGGCTTTTTATACCTGAAAATTTTCCATATCACCGGAAATGTTGTAATAATAACAATGCCTATTACAATAACTTCGAGGTGTTCTTTTAAATCAAAACCAAATTTATTCAATATCAGCCTCCATAAAAAATGCCCTGCTGCCAACATGCTGCCTACCCATAAAATACAACCCAGAATATTATAATAAGTAAACTTCTTTTTATCCATTTTCACAATGCCTGCAACTATAGGCGCAAATGTGCGCACAAAAGGAACGAACCTTGCAATAATAATTGCCCCACCACCGTTCTTTTCATAAAAGTCATGAGCCTGGATAAGATGTTTTTTCTTGAATAAAAATGTATCTTTTCTTTCAAATAAAAACGGGCCGCTCTTTCTGCCAAACCAATATCCAACAAAGTTTCCCAGGATACCTGCCATTGAAATCAAAACCCATAAAATACCTAAATCAGCCCATTGACTGTGGGTTTCAAATAATGCGGATGATACAATACCCTGAACCTTATCGGTAGTTGAGCAAAAAATTCCGGTAACAAAGAGCAAGGCATCTCCCGGTAAAAAAAACCCTGCAAATAAACCGGTTTCTGCAAACACAATAAAAAGTATCATCCACAAACCGCCATGACGAATGTAAAAATGCGGATTGAGCAGCTCTTTAATGTCAATTCCTAAAATATGTAATAATAAGTCCACTGGTAAGAATTTAAGTTTTTAATTGGCAAGCTCGCCCTCCCATTTACTTACAGCCGAAGTCGCCAAGGCATTTCCCAGCACATTAGTCATGCTCCGAAACATATCACAAAAATGATCAATCGGCAATATCAAAGCTATTCCTTCCGGCGGAATATTGAACATACTGCAGGTAGCCAATACTACAACGAGCGAAGCACGCGGAACCCCGGCAATCCCTTTACTCGTGAGCATCAATACCAGCAACATCGTAATTTGTGTTCCTACATCCATGGGTATCCTGTAAGCCTGCGCTATCGCAACACTGGCAAATGTCATATACATCATACTACCATCGAGATTAAAACTGTACCCGAGCGGTAAAGTAAAAGCAACTATTTTTTCAGGGCAGCCAAAGCGTTCAAGCTCCTCCGTTAGTTTGGGAAAAACTGCTTCGCTGCTTGTTGTGCTGAAAGCAATTAACAACGGCTGGGCTATTCGTTTCAGCAATGATGGTATCCGGTTCTTTAAAATTAACCAGCCCACAGAAATCAATACAAGCCACAAAACAAAAATACCTATTATAAAAAACAACAGGTACTGCCCGTAAAAGCTGAATATTTCAAGACCCTTGGTGGCAATAACAGCGGCTATTGCGCCAAAGACACCTAATGGGGCAAAGTTCATAACATAGCCGACCATTTTTAAAATGACGTGGGCAACTCCTTCCAAGGCCCTGATCACAGGCTTTGCATAATCGCCGATTGCAGTGGCGGCTATGCCAAAAAAAACACTGAAAATCACAATCTGCAAAATCTCGTTGGCAGCCATTGATTCAAAAATACTTTTTGGAATAACATGTTCTACAAAATTTGCCAGGGAGAACTGGTGAGTATTGGTCATCAGATCTTTTGCCCCCGCTGAATCGGCTACGCTAAGATTTATGGCTGCGCCCGGCTTAAAATAATTAACCAGGAGAAGGCCTATGAGGAGACTTATTAAAGAGGCAGAAACAAACCATAAAAGGGCTTTACCACCTACACGCCCCACAGTTTTTAAATCTCCCAGTTTTGCAATCCCCACGACCAATGTTGAAAATACCAGTGGCGCTATGATCATTTGAACCAGTCTTAAAAAAATTGTTGTTAGTAGTTTTATGTTCCCGGAAAAAGAAATTATAAATGAAGGAGATGATTTTTCATGCACAATATATCCCAGCAACACTCCGGCGATCATAGCAATGAGAATATAGATCGTAAGCTTATTTTTATTTGACTTATTATGAGCCATATCGCTAATATAATTTTGCAATATAATATTTAAAATGTGTTATCAGCCTAAGTATTAAAAATTATATCTATGGTTCTATATTTTAAAAATTAATTGATTACTTTTCCATACTATTCTTCATTTTAATTAACAACTTACTTATGAGTTTATTCATAAAAAAGCCGATGAGTGTTTTAATGGCAGAGGCAGGTGAAACTGAAAAAGGGCTGAAGAAAACCTTAGGAGCAGGCTCTTTGGTTGCCCTTGGGATAGGTGCTATTATCGGAGCGGGCCTTTTTTCAATAACCGGGCTTGCTGCAGCAAATAATGCCGGGCCTGCTATTACAATCTCATTCGTAGTTGCAGGGTTAGGATGTGCTTTTGCCGGTTTATGTTATGCAGAATTTGCTTCTATGATCCCTGTGGCCGGGAGTGCTTATACATATTCTTATGCAACAATGGGCGAATTTATCGCCTGGGTTATTGGATGGGACCTTGTGCTGGAATATGCCGTGGGCGCCGCTACGGTAGCAATCAGCTGGAGCCGGTATTTTGTAAAATTCCTTGATGGCTTTAATGTTAAACTACCGGCAGAAATTACTACAGGCCCCTGGGATGGTGGATGGATAAATCTTCCTGCGGTTTGTATTGTTGTATTGGTAAGTTTATTATTAATAAAAGGTACACAGGAAAGCGCCAGGGTAAATGCGGTTATTGTAACCTTAAAAGTAGCGGTAGTATTTATTTTTATTATACTGGGATGGAAATATATCAATACATCAAATTATCATCCTTATATCCCGGATAATACAGGTGACTTCGGCCATTTTGGATTTAGTGGAATTATCAGGGCAGCAGCAATAGTATTCTTTGCATATATCGGTTTTGATGCAGTTTCTACAGCGGCACAGGAAGCCAAAAACCCAAAGAAAGATATGCCAATTGGAATTTTGGGTTCATTGGCAATATGTACCATTCTATATATTTTATTTGCACACGTAATGACGGGTGTCACCAACTATACTTCTTTTGCAGGCAAAGATGGAATTGCACCGGTGGGTGTTGCCATCGATCACATGGGAACTGTTGATTCCAATGGGACTCTGCATCCCGACTACCCATGGTTAAACAGGGCTATTATCGTTGCAATTCTTGGAGGTTATTCATCTGTAATTCTTGTAATGTTGATGGGCCAGTCACGTGTATTTTTCTCGATGAGCAAAGATGGTTTGCTACCTCCGGTTTTTTCTAAAGTACATGCAAAATTCAGAACGCCCGCCAAATCCAATTTACTTTTTATGTTATTTGTAAGCATTTTTGCGGCATTTGTACCGGCAAGGGTTGTTGGCGAAATGACAAGTATAGGGACACTTTTCGCCTTTATTCTTGTTTGTATTGGTGTGTGGGTATTAAGGGTAAAGCAACCCGAAATTAAACGGGCGTTTAAGACTCCGTTAGTTCCGTTGGTTCCTATCCTGGGAATAGCCACCTGCTTATTTATGATGGTGTTTTTACCGCTTGATACATGGATACGTTTATTGGTATGGATGCTTATTGGTTTTGATGTATATCTTTTTTACGGCTTAAAGTATAGTGCACTTTCAGATCATTCAAATGCGACTTATGACAGAAGCAACAGGATCGTTTCATACTGTGGGATAGCCCTGGCAGTATTGCTTGCCGGTGTCGCTTTGCTGCATCACAACACCGTAAGAGAAGATGATACTGTATTATTTATTATTTCCATCGCATTTGCTGTTTTGCATTTGATTGTCTACTTACTGAGAATGAATAAAAAATATGTTTAATTAGCTAACGTGCCAATGTGCTGATTATTTCAGGCCACTAATTATTGAATGTTTGCCGGAAGTAATGGCTCTCTAAACCTCGTCTAACAGTTGCTGTGATTTCCTATCTGTTTTTGGGTAATCTTTTTTTTCATCAATTCATTTTCAAGACTCAGCCAATTAGCCAATTAGTTAATGACAGGGGCTACTATACTATCGTATCGAGCTTATATTTTGCGATATTCTTTATCCCAATTCCTAATAAAACATCCAATAGGCATGTTACTATTTTCGAGAAAGCTCTGACTGGTTTAAAACTCCTTCCCCTGGTAATGAAAATATTATAATGAATTTATATTAATATAATAAAAAAATAACTCCTTTAGAGGCACAAGGTGGCTCGACTGCAAAGCCTACGCCTCAACCCTGCGCCATCGCACTTTTCACATGCTTGGACTAAGAGGGGCTTATATGTCGCGATATTCTTTATGTCCAATTCCTGTAACAAATCATACAGTTGGCGCAAACGTCCGCTTGTGTCCGATACCAAATACTATCAACTAAAACTTAAATTAATCAATCCGTTTACTCCACAAAAATCTCTTGCGCTGCCATACTTCCAGTCTTCTGCTTTATCGACGAAACCAGCTACAACCGGATTATCATGAATATATTGTAATACTTTATCAAACATCTCCTGTTCCTTTATTTCTATTGGCTTATTATGTTGTTGCCAAAACTGCCAATCTGTATTATTACTGTTTTTAATTCCTGCCCTTCTCATCATCCACATGATCCATTCTTTTCTGCTTTCCTGAGGATATTCACTTAGTAAAATTTTGAATCTTGTTGATGTGTAGCTTTTCATCTCCCCAACTATCTCATCCAATTTCTTTCCATTTGTGCCAATTATCATGTGTACGTGGCTTGTCATTATGACCCATCCATATATTTGCAGTCCTTTATGCTCCATACAATGTTGCCAGCTTTTAATTAACTCCTGTTTATACTCATCCCTTATAAATAGATCTATCCAGTTTGTTACGGCAAATGAAATAGAATACATCTTATCATTACCCGCGAAATTTATACCTTCTACTCATATGCTAATGCAAGCAATATCCCGCCCTGTAATTGATAACACTAAAATGTAACTGCAAATAAATAAATTTCGTAAGATTATTTGGAACTCTTTTAGTGGGTAGCACAAGCGGACGCTTGCGCTAGCAGTACTTTATAACTGGGCCAGGAAACAGATGCTTGTGCCAACACAGGGCTTATATCTTGCGATATTCTTTATGTCCAATTCCTGTAACAAATCATCCGATTGGTATATTATTTAATTGGCTAATCAGCTAATTATCTTTTGCATTGTTCAATGTAACAACTAATCAACTTTTGTAAAACAAAAAAAGCGACAATTAAAAATTGTCGCCTTAAAAATAAATGTTACAAAATTAAAATGGAAGGTCATCGGCTGCCTCTTCCATATCCGCGGTAACACGGGTATTATTACTACTCGTGTTGGAGGGAGATGACGATGAGGAAGAATTAGAAGCATAATTGGACGCATTTGAATTACCCTGGCTACCATCAATATTTCCTCCCAATAATTGTAAATCTCTTACACGCACTCTTAATGTAGCGGCAGGTTGACCGTCTTTATTGGTGTACATTTCTATTTCCGGCGAACCATCTACAAATACCTGCTTACCCTTTTTTAGATATTGGGCAAGTGCTGTACGGTCTGTCCAATAGGCACAATTTGCCCAAATGGTCTTCTCTTTTAAATTCCCCTGGGCATCCTTAAACTTTTCAGTGTGGGCCACATTAAAATTAATTACGTTTTTACCGTTTACTTCTTTTTGTATGCAATCTGCTCCGAGGTTGCCTACGATTTGTAATCTAATCATGACTGTGTTTTTTGATTGTGAATCGATGTATCTGCGCGGCTCCATTCTAATTGTAAGAATGAAGCGAAAACTAATGAGTAATTACAAACCTAATTCATTTTCTTTTTTAATGAACTCACCTGGTCCTGAATGTTATTAACAAGATTTACCAGTGAATCGACATCCCATCTTTGTTGCTGGGTCACTTTATTAATAGCCACCTGGGCCTGCCATATTTCGAGCACATCCGCAGTATTTATCTGGTAAGGCTGGTAAGCAGGATTATCACTCACAAGTGTGAGCTTGCTCTTATTTTTATTGCTTTTTATCACACGCTTGTAAACAATACCTTCGCTTTTGCTTACCACAATATAAGCGGCATTGTTTTTTACATTTTCAATATTCTCAACTTTCTCTCCAACAATAATGCTTCCGCTTGGAGTGGGCATCATGCTGTCGCCAATGATTTCAAAAGCGCGGTAACTGCCACCGGAAAGCATCGGCAAAGTAAAAGTATTGAGCTCATCAATAAATTCAGTATCGGCATAACCGGCGAGATAGCCTGCAGCAGCTTTTACAGGAACAAAATGAATAATATTCCTGTCGGCACTCATCATTTTAAGCTGGCGCCTTTTTGCAAGATAACCCGAGCCCCTGGCGATACTGAGGTCGTGAAGTAAGAGCTCATCGAGTGTTACTTTAAAAATGTCACCTACGATTTCAAGGACATCAGTTCGCGGCTCGGCTCTTTCTTCTTCATAGGCTCCGATTAAAGAGCGCTTGATACCAAGTTTGGAAGCGAATTCTTCCTGTGTCCATCCGCGGAGCTTTCGTAAATATTTTAAATTTTGACCGGCTACTGCCATGATGAAACTAATTTATTTAGACAAAAATACTAATTATTTTAGTTTCACCAAATTTATTTACAAATATTTTTTAAAATAAAAGGTCCCCCCCAGACCTGCCTGGCGGCAGACAGGTTATACGGATTACACAGATTACAATATTATATCGCAGATTTCCTGCAATTATCTGCACCGGTGGCATCACTTATTATTATTTATATCATCGGGTTACTTATTCGATCAGACCTCACTTAACCATAAAATATGTTGAACCAGAATTAATAACTCCACAACAATAGCCGCCTGCGGAATTTTTTAAAAAGTATTACTGATAAAAAAGAAGATCCCCACGAGTGAAATTAACATGGCAAAATACCATAACCATCGCCTGCCTGTTAAGATGGAGATAGCAGATACGGCAATGGCGATTTGAAACATCGTCACTGCACGGGCAAGAATAACGTGCCTGCCCAGGTACACTTCTGATTTTTTTTGAAAATCTTCTGCAACTTCTTTAATTGACTGCTGCTCTTTTTTATATTTTGATACCAGGGCACTATCTTTTAAAGGGCTAAAAGCGGCGATCTCACCCTTTATCCCTTTTGCCTGGTAATAGGCCCATTGATCGGAAGCTTTTATTTGCTCTATAAGCGCTTCATTGGAATAATGCCCGGCCATAAGCCCTGATATAGCCGCTAATACAGCCATAAACGCCGTAGAAATAGCCAGGTATAACGACCATCTTTTTCCTTCCTTTGCGTGCTCATTAATTTCTTCATGAAGGTGTTCTGTTGGCAATTCGATCTCTTCCATCTTTATAAAATTTATTTAAAGATAAATTATATCATTATACGACTAAATGATTCAAACTCCTGGCTGATTTAGCCTCACCCCCAATCCCTATCCCAGGGGAGAGGGGTTGGGGGAGCATTATTTATTGTCGGTGCGGTGTTTGTAGGCCTTTCAAAAGAAAAACGAGAGGATGAATTTATTTCGAAACTAAGGTTATCCTCTTTGCTTTGGGCCGTATGCGTTAATTACATTTTATTGCTTTTAGCATTTCTTTTTGTATACGGCACGGCCTTTCTCAATGTCATGATATACAACATGTTTACAGTGCTGGTGATTTTCATTGTGAGATTTAATTACATTTTGTATAAAAATTCTAAACCAGTACCCGGTGAAAAATAATATCAAAGTTGAACGCGCCATTAAAGATCTCACACAGGAGGAACTGGCAAACAAAGTGTCGGTTAGCAGGCAAACAATAAATGCAATGGAAGCAAATAAATATGTACCATCAACTGTTTTGGCTTTGAAGATCGCCAGGGTTTTTAATAAGCCGGCTGAGGAAATATTTTTATTGGAGAAAGGCGATTGACATTCCTTTACGGAGCCGCCGGTATTTTTTAATTCGGGAAGATGTCAACCTTTCGAAGGAGTTGGTCCAGGTTATCGTAACTTATCCTTATAAATTAAAAAGCCCTGAAAGTCACTATCAACAGGGCTTGTCTTTTAATCTTAGTGAAAGCCGCTTACACGGGCTGTAATGTCGATTGCAACACTTGTTTCCCGTTTACATATTCTTCTGTATTTACCACGGTGGAATAAAAATAATTTAACGCAGCTAAAAATGCTTTCTGAACTTCCCCCGCCGTTACTTTTTCGCCGTTTATTTCAAGGCCATTTGTTGCACAGGCATCTCCAATGACCGTACAATTAAACCCGAAGTCTTTTGCTGCTCTTGTTGTAGAGTCTACGCACATGTGGGTTATCATTCCACAGATGACCAGATCTGTAATATTGTTCACTTTTAAATAGCCAAATAGTTCCGTTCCCCTGAAACTGTTGGGAAAATGTTTGACAATTACTTTTTCGTTCGCTTTTGGTTTCATATCCGGGTGAATTTCCGCTCCTTCGCTACCATGCAGGAAATAGGTAGCACCAGGCCTCCTGGCAATATGTTGAATATGTATAACCGGTAAACGTTCATCCCTGAATTTTGCAAGAATAAGTTTTGCATTTTCGGTTGCCTGTTCAGAGCCTGCAAGTTCCATTTTACCATTTTTAAAATAGTCATTTTGAATGTCAATGATAATTAATGCTTTGTTCATCTTCTGTTGTTTCTCTTTTAATTTGTGAATATTATAAAATATATGTAGAAAAATATTGCCTGTTTAAGTAAGATGTATTCCATTTGAACGGACCTTTCAAAACAGATAAACCCCTAAATGCCAGATCTTCCATAATTCAACTTGCTCATCAACAATGAAAAAATATACAAACCACACTGAAATAATATACGCATTCGCTTTTTTGAAATTACTCCACAGAATATGTATGCAAAATTTATCATGGTAATAATGCCCGTTAATAGATGGCCCGGCGATAGAAATACCCGGCAGAACCAGCATACAAGATAGGGACATTACAAAGCGGGCGTGGACGCGCTTTTCCGAACGGCTGCAGGGTTTTTCCCTTTGGCATGGTTTATCCTTGCCTTTTTGTATGGAAGCTAAGATTGGCTTATTTAAAAACCTTCGTTACGTTTTGAATAATTAATCAGAATCCATTTTAAGCAACTTTTAAAATGTTGGGGGAACATCTGTATAAAAATGAATTTCCACTTAAAAGATCTTGCCAAAGGCACCAAGGAGACACAAAGAATAAAAAAACGAAGGTTTTTTCTTGGAGTCTCAGAGCAGCTGTCTGCAGCCAGTCAGGTTCGTGGCAATAAAAAATATAATTTTTGAAATAACTTATTATTAATTATTTACAATAATTGATATTAGCAGGAACAAAGATTGCGAGGAAAAATAAATTCGTTGTTTCTTAGTCGCAACAAAGCCACGGTCATCTTTTTCCCAGGGTCAGTATTTACAAATGTTTCCTGTATCGATTTGTATTCCTCCCAATTCACGGGCTGGTATTTTCTCACGGTGCTGACAGGATAATATGAAACACAGTTTACCGTCAGGCAATTGGTTGGCCTTGTTGGTCTTTTTTCAAAACCGCCACCACAATTGGACAAACATTTTTTAATACAGTTTTTACAATGTTCACAAAACGTACATTCATGAGTGCAGATCATTGCTTTTGCGGAATCATTGGGCAATAATTTGTCGCAATTCTCACAAGTTGGCCTTATTTCGGGCATATTGTTTTCTTATTCCGGTTTCTTGGCTTTTACAATTAAAAATCCATTTTTCGTTTTTTCACCAAACAAATCAATATCGGCCTCTTCCTTTTCTATTATACTATTTACGATTAACCCATTTTCGGCCAATAACTCTGCAAGGCCTGTTCCGGAAAATTTATTAAACCCAAATTTTGTAAAAGGAAAATTATTCATTATTGATTCCGGCCTTATAGAAATAATAAACAACCCTTTTTTCTTTAGCACTCTTTTAATTTCCGAAAGCACTTTTTCCACATCATCCCAAAAATAAACTGTATTGATGGTGAAAATTTTATCAAAATGTTCATTGTTAAATGGAAGGTTGCAAGCATCGGCTACATGGAATTGTGCCTGTTTATTTTTAATATATTGTTCATTGTATATAGCGGCTTCATCAACCATTACCTCAGAAAAGTCGCAACCGGTATATTTTATTGTTTCATCAACAGATAAAATATATTTGACAAAAAAGCCATTCCCCATTCCAATTTCAAGGATGTTGTCGTTGGCTTGTGCGCCGAGTTCGCTGATGGTATCTTTATTCATCAGGAGATTGCCTTCATTCATCTTTATGCCAACATCTTTGCCAATAGTTCCATGTGGTTTTCTTAATTGCTCTGCTATGGATTTAAAGCTTTCTTCGGTCATCCCCGCTTTTCTTTTGTCAAAAAAAATACTTATCCCTAAATTAATTTACTATTTCTTTTGTTAGAATTCTCACTAATGTTCCATCATTGCCCCTGATCTTTCAATTGAACTTTCTGCAAACTACTCCAATGTTTTTGAATGTTCCACAGTACTTACAGCATCGGCCGGAGTTTTGCACTGAAGCTTGTTTTAACAAGTCGGTAAATAGCAGCACAAAATACCAGCAGGGAATTCTTTCTGCCAAACTTATATTTCGCAGTTCCCGCCTGGAAGCTGTATTTCAAAAATTTAAAATCGTTGTAGTAAAGCCTTTCATTGCGCTTATAGCTTTTTCGATACACAATTTTTGCCTTTTCAGGAAGTAGTTCCAGTTCATACTCCCACATCCTCGCTTTTAACAGCTCCAGTAACTCCACGGCTTCTCCCCTGCTGCTGCAATGAATGGATATATCATCTCCATACCTCTCAAAAGGATTTTGGGGATTGACCTCATCCATCCATTTGTCGAAGCAGTGATGCAGGTAGATGTTAGCAAACAACGGACCGACTGCCCCATATTGTGGTATACCTTTCGTTCCCAGCGTTATACTTCCATCTTCCTGTTCCACTCCTGCTTTCAACCATCGCTCTGCGCACAGGATTATCCACTGTTCCCGGGTGTGCTTTTGCAACAGTTCAAGCATGATGTCATGACTGATATCGTAAAAGAACCCCTTTATATTCACGTCTAAAACCCACGCATATTTGATACAATTATTGTGGTACTGCCTGATTGCATTATAAGCATTTCTACCTGTCTTGTAATCAAAAGAGCTTGAGTGAAAAATCTTTTCGAGTGTTGGCTCCAGGTAATCTTTTACCACAACTTGCGCAATGCGGTCACTTATAGTGGAGATACCCGGCAGCCTTTTGCCACTTTGCTTCTTTGAAACAAATACCGGTCGCACCGGTGACGGATAATAACAACCCGACGTCATACGGTTCCAGATTTTGTTGAGGTTACCGGACAGGTTTTCGTGAAACTGTTCAATGCTCTGATCGTCTATTCCCGCACTTCCATCTTTTGCGATCACTTTCAGATAGCTGTTGTACACCATCCACTTACTGACAGGTAATGTCCTGGTAATTTCATTGGTCATTATCTTCGTTTTGAGTTTTAACAAAATAAATCTGACCGGATAACCGAAGCCAAACATGTTTAGTGTATAGCTTCATCGCAGTTAATTCCTTAATTGTAGTTACTTTGGTTTTTACCTCGCAGGCAGCCGTTTCGGTACCTCTTCAACCATGTTACTCCGATCAGTTTCTTTCCATATATTTTATACTCCTAAGTACAATATTTTGTTCACTCACTATTCACTCTTCACAACTCACTATTTTATTCAGTGTTCCGGAGCCATCCTCATATTGATTCATCACATACCCAACAACACACGAAATCCTGGCCACTTTAATTGGGCAAAATATTCTGGTTTACTCTAAAGAAATTCTCCGGATCGTATTGCTTTTTAATTTTGGTTAAACGATCGTAATTATGTTTGTAACTGTTTTTTATACGGTCCTGGCCTTCATTCATTATAAAGTTTAAATAGGCGCCACCTGATGAATAAGGATGTAGCGCTTCCCAATAATCTTTACACCATTGCGCAATTTTATCTGCATTGGCAGGATCCGGATCAACCCCAACAATCACCCCGGCATACCTGGCATCTCTATAAGCCCACGGGGTTTCGTCTTTTCCCACCCTGGCGGCGGCACCGCTTATCGGGTACATATGCATTTGAGAAAGGGGTGTTGGTATCTTTGAACCAAATTCTAAATGCTTAGCTATAACTTCCGATCCTATTTCATTAAAAAAGTCGGCTCTCCAATACCACTGCATGCCGGCGGGAAGCATTCCATCAAACAAAGTTTGAACAACCGGGTAAGGCATTACGCCCACATGTGCAAACACAGGGTTCATAGCAAGTATTGGCTTGAATAACTCTTCGGCTTTATCCAAATCTCCAACATAGCACCATACAATTCCACAAAACTGCTTATTGTGGAGTTCTGCAGGAAATGGCGGGCCGGGTATAACCATAGTTGCGATAAAGCCATTTAAATCTTCAGGAGCATCCTGGATAAATTTGTGATACCATTCCATTATTTCTGTTGTCTTTTCAATTGGCCACAAAGTTGGGCCTCCAAAAACATTTTTAACCGGATGCGCCTGGAATTTAAATGAAGTCACTATTCCAAAGTTTCCACCACCTCCGCGGATAGCCCAATACAGATCCGTATTTTGATTGCCGTTTACGGTAACAAATGTCCCGTCAGCCAATACCATATCTGCTTCCAGCAAATTATCAATAGTGAGCCCGTATTTTCTTGACAAATGACCAACCCCTCCGCCAAGTGTCAAACCTCCTACACCTGTTGTAGAGATAATACCTGCCGGCACAGCAAGCCCGAATGGGTAGGTTGCATGGTCAACTTCGCCCCATACATTTCCTCCGCCAACCCGGACCGTTTTTTCAGCGGTATCAACCAGCACAAATTTGATCCCGGACAAATCAATAACCAGCCCGTCATCACATATGCCTAATCCACCACCATTATGTCCTCCTCCCCTCACTGCAACTAATAGATCGTTTTCCCTGCCAAAATTTACAGCATTCATAACATCGGCAACATCCACGCATTTTACGATCATGCCGGGATGCTTATTTATCATTGCATTATATACTTTACGGGTTTCATTATAATTGGAGTCTGCAGGAAGAATGATCCCTCCCCTGATTTTAGAAGCAAATTCTTCAATAACAGCGGCATTTAAGTCTTTTACTAAATTTGGCATAACATTGTTTTGTAAGTTTTTTTTAAAAATTATTTATTTGGAAATATGGGCAATCATACCTGGGCTTTCCCGTAATATATTAATGGGCAAATTCTGGCACATATTGACCTGTTTTTATTTTGTCTGCGCAAAACTATTCACAGAGAGCCTCAAAGACTGCTACATTTAGTTCAAATACTGGTAATTTTAATTCAAACCCTTAAAATAGAAGGGCAGGGAATTTGTCAGCCAACCCTGGCGGGTAAATAATCAGAAGGTAACTGGCCATATCTTTTTTGAAAACATTTAGAAAAATAAGAGGGGCTGCTAAAACCTGTTTCAAAGGCTATTTCTGAAACGTTGTGGGTATTTTTATTTAATAATGTTAACGCCTCATTTAACCGGTAGTCCCTGATAAAGGTATTGGGAGACTTCCCCGTGAGTGAGATTATTTTACGATACAATTGGGATTTGCTGGTTGCTACAGGCTTGCACAAATCATCCACCTGTAAGTTGGTGTTGCTCCAGTTGGATTCTGTGTAATCCATTAAACGGGTTATAAATTGTTCATCCGATTGCGTGAGAAAAATAATGTTTTCACCTTCGCTTAAAGCATTTAAATTTTCACTGTTATATAATTCTTTTACTTCTGATGAAATGATAATTTCGCCCTTAACGATCAAACACATCCGTTCGGCTATTTTTATAGTGTCTTCAAAAATTAATTGCTTTTGAGTTACCGGCACCCCTGCGCCTAAACCTATTCTTAAAAGGATTGCATTATTGTTTACATCCTTTCTGAAATCTTTAAACAGTAACTGAATTTTTTGTGCGGCATGAACGGCATTTGAAACCGACTTAAAAGAAACTAAAAAATGGTTGTCAGTCTGTTTAACCGGCGTGCCCTCATAAACATCCAGGAGTTTAAGAATATTATTATTGTAATTATGCAGTGAAGATTTGAACCCGGAAGCATCCACCTGTGTAAGCGGCAAGCGTTGTAACCCTATGACCATTATTGTTCTGAAGGCAGGGTCATTAATAATATTCAATTCAGTATTTTGCGTTTTTTCCGGATCTTCAAGTCTGCCTAAAAATGACTCAACAATACCGGGGTCCACTTCTATTACGCTGTGTGGAACCTGGCCATGAGCGCGGTCATGCATGTCCCGGATGGCTTGTGGATCGGGCGCTTCAATTAAACAGAAGGCAGTTTTTCTTTTATCATCAAACCAATAAGTTAATCCCCTGCAACCGAATTGACTTTGTATTTTTAAGTCTTCCTGGTGTATTTGTGCTACATCCTCGGCTGTAACTACTCCAGAAACATCGTGGCGGTCCATATAAATTGGCATACAAATATTTTTTAAATGTTTTACTCAAATGGCCTGACGGCAACCACCATACTTTTACCGGCCTTTTCACGTGCTTACAATAGGGTTAAGATTAATAAGGCTCACGTAGCAAACCACCATTTACAAATTGATTATAACGGTTGGAACTGTGCAGAGGTTGTGTGTTTTGTAATTTGTCAGTCAGTTTGCCTGGTTAATTTAATATTCTTTTAAAGTTAAGACCCGAAGTTAAAGTTACTGAAGTCTGGTAAGTATCGCAAGTTTCACCGACATTTTTCGTTTTTAAAATTGCGAACGCAAAGCCCGAAAACGTTTGCAGTAATTTTATGACGACCTTCCAATCCGACAATTCCGACTGACTTTCTTTCAATCTGAAAAAAAAATTGTGAAACTGAATAGTTGCACATATATTTGCAACCGATTAGTTTCGCAAACATAAATTTAAACAATATGAGACGGGACATTTTTCAGGCAATAGCCGACCCGACAAGGCGGGCAATTATTATCTTAATTGCATTGCAGGCAATGACACCGAACGCCATTGCTGAAAACTTCAACACTACCCGACAATCTGTTTCTAAACACCTTCGCATACTCACAGAATGCGAACTGGTAAAACAGGAACAGCAAGGCAGGGAAATTTACTACTCACTTGAAATTGAAAAAATGAAGGAGATTGATAAATGGTTAAACCAATTCAGAAAAATTTGGGAAACCCGATTTAATC
>JBDTZL010000356.1:0-7694 GCA_040005125.1 Ginsengibacter sp. | reverse complement strand
GCGAGCGCTTTATTTAGCCTGAAGGGTAATTTTATAATGCTAAAAGAAGATGTAGGAAGACACAATGCATTGGATAAGATCATTGGCGCTGCATTAATGAAAGGGCGGCTTCCATTGAGTAATTGCATATTGTTCTTAAGTGGCCGTGCTGGCTTTGAATTGGTTCAAAAAGCCGTGATGGCAGGAGTGAAAATAATTGCTGCAGTAGGGGCGCCATCAAGCCTTGCTGTGGAACTGTCCAAAGAAGCAGGCGTTACATTGATCGGATTTTTACGGGATGGCCGCTTTAATTTATATTCGGGCAATCAAAGACTGGTGTTATGAAATTGCGTATCAAAGGAAATTCATTAAGAGTGAGACTTACGAAACCGGAAGTCAGCATGCTTGCTGAGGTTGGTTACCTGGAAGAACAAACTTTGTTTGCCGGAAATAAATTGGTATATGCATTGCAGTGTATGAATAACGGAACTGAATTATCGGCAACATTTGATACCAATAAAATAACCATGTACGTTCATAATAAATTAATAAAAGACTGGCCACAGAATAATGTTGTAGGATTTACCGCGAGTATGCCTGTATCTGAAAATGATACGTTACATCTTTTACTGGAGAAAGATTTTGTTTGCCTCGATGAAATAACAGAAGATCAGAGTGACCATTACGAAAACCCTAATAAAACCTGTTAACCCTGAGTAAAGAAAAAGAAATTAAACCGGCAGCAGAAAATCCTGAAGAGTTTACCGGATTAACATTGGGCCACCTTGGTAAGGCGGCGGCAGGCATCCCGGCTGTAGTGTCAAGCTTCAAACATGTATTTGAAGAAGCCGGAGTATTTAGGGGATTGAAAGCGCTCAACAAGCTAAACAAGAAAGGCGGATTTGATTGCCCCAGTTGTGCATGGCCCGACCCGGATGATGAGCGAAGCAGCATTGCAGAATATTGTGAGAATGGAGCGAAAGCAGTGGCCGATGAAGCAACTGCAAAACAAATAGGCGCCGATTTTTTTGCAGCGCATACCGTACAGGACCTGGCAGCATTATCAGACTATGAAATTGGAAGAAAGGGACGCATTGCTGAACCCATGTATTTACCCAAAGGAGCAACAAATTATCAACCGGTGACATGGGAAAATGCATTTAATAAAATAGCGGTTTCATTAAATGCTTTATCCTCTCCCGATGAAGCGATCTTTTATACCAGCGGCAGAACAAGTAATGAAGCTGCTTTTTTATACCAGCTTTTTGTAAGAGAATACGGAACCAATAACCTGCCGGATTGCAGCAATATGTGCCATGAAAGCAGTGGGGTGGCATTGGGTGAATCATTGGGCGTTGGTAAAGGTTCTGTAAAGCTGGAAGATCTTTATGAGGCAGAAGTGATCATGATCCTTGGCCAGAACCCAGGCACCAATCATCCCCGAATGCTCACGGCCCTCCAAAAAGCAAAGGCAAATGGCGCGATGATCATTTCCATTAACCCATTGCCTGAAACGGGACTGATGGGTTTTAATAATCCTCAAAAATTAAAGGGAATATTAGGAATTGATAGCGCCCTGACTGATATTTTTTTGCAGGTAAAATTAAATGGGGATATGGCCCTGCTCCAGGCAATAGAGATTTTATTGTTAGAAGAAGAAAAAAAATCCCCGGGAGTATTTGACAAAAATTTTATTGATAATAAAACTGAAGGATTTGAAGAATTTACCCATCATCTTCAACAACAGGACCTGCAAGAATTGGTTCTCGCATCGGGTGTAGACCTGGCTCAGATAAAAGAAACAGCCTCCGTTTTAAAAGATAAAAAGAAGATCATCGCCTGCTGGGCAATGGGGCTCACCCAGCATAAGAATGCGGTTGAAACCATCAAAGAAATCGTTAACCTGTTATTGCTGAAGGGAAGCATTGGCAAATCCGGTGCAGGCACTTGTCCCGTAAGGGGCCATAGCAATGTGCAGGGCGATCGCACCATGGGCATCTATGAGAAGCCAGCTAAAAAATTCCTGCAAACACTTGAAAGTAATTTTAATTTTATTCCGCCTCAATCGCATGGTTATGATGTGGTAAAAAGTATTAAGGCAATGCACGCGGGAGATGCAAAAATATTCTTTGCAATGGGTGGCAATTTTCTTTCTGCCTCACCCGATACTTTATATACTGCTGAAGCCTTGCGTAACTGCAGCCTTACCGTGCATGTTTCTACCAAGTTAAACCGCAGCCACCTGGTGCATGGTAAAGAAGCCCTGGTACTGCCGTGTCTTGGGCGCAGTGACCAGGATATTGTGAATGGGGATGCCCAGTTTGTATCCTGCGAAAATTCAATGAGCGTGGTGCAGGAATCAAAAGGAATATTAAAACCTGTTTCAGATAAATTATTGAGTGAGCCTGTTATTATTTGTTTGCTTGCCAAAGCAACAATTGGCAATCGCAGCAAAATACATTGGGATAAATACCTGCAGCATTATGATCATATACGTGATGATATAGAAAGAACCATTCCCGGGTTTGAAAAATATAATGACCGGGTAAGAAAGCCAGGCGGCTTCTATTTACCAAACTCCAACAGGGAAGGGAATTTTGATACCGATTCCAAAAAAGCGCAGTTCAATGTAGCAACGTTTAGGCCTGTTGAAGTAGCTGCGGAGGAACTGGTGATGATGACCATCCGCAGCCATGACCAGTTCAATACAACGATATACGGACTTGATGACCGGTACCGTGGCATCTACAATGAAAGAAGGGTGATACTGATGAACAGGCAGGATATGACCGACCGGCATTTGCAGGAAAAAGATGTCGTAGATCTTTACAACCATTACGACGGAAAAGAAAGGGTAGCGCATAAATTTATTGTGATACCTTATCTCATTCCTAAAGGATGCACGGCAACTTATTTCCCTGAAACCAATGTATTGGTGCCCATAAACAGCACCGCAGAAAAAAGTAATACACCTACTTCGAAAATGGTTGTTATAAACGTGAAGAAATGTTGACCTGGCGGATTTATTTGTTACTTTGCGACAGCCCGCGAAACCTAAAATAACTTCATTATTTATTTTTAGAGGGCAAGAAAAGATTTGTAAAACTTAATGAGAGGACTGCACCATTGCCCAATCGGCCAATGGTTTTGGAATAGTACTGCTTCCATCTTCTGCATAAAGGGTTGTTTTATGATCTTGCACGATCTCAATATATAATTTGTTTGTTTGCAAGTCTGCCAGGAGCGTTGCAGCAGGGTCTCCTCCGCTATGTGCATGCATAACCCACGCATAGAGAAAATCGTTTTCTATTTTAATCGGTGTTTCCACCTGCCAGATGTCTTTTATAAAATAGTTATATTGCTTGCCCAGCAATTTTTGTATGCGTCATTTAAATGGTGGAACGCTAAAGAGCTTCACATCAAAAGCGTATTGTCCATTGTAGGTTAGCATGAAATTAAGGTCATTTGCATGTCGGGTATTAGCCTGGGCCTGTATTTGGTGGGCTCCTGCCAGCAAGAGAAAAGCGAATGAAAATATATAATGCCCGCAGAATCGCAAATAAGAAAATTGCCTTCGCTTTTTGAATATCATGTTCAATATTGTTCCCTTTTTGTAAAATGATGCGTGGCATAATTTTTTGTTTTTTATATCATTATTGTCCGACTAATATTGTTTGTGTTTCACCAAACCATTAGTGGTTGCGGGTTCTAAACCCCCTCTCCCTTGAGAGGGGGGATTGGGGGTGAGGCCAAAGCAGGCAAGAATCTGAATCATTTAGTCGGACAATATTTGTTTTTAAATAATAAAGAAACGGAATTATAAGTATATCCTGCGACAAGAACTTATGATGAAACAATGTAGAATTTTTTCATTGAAGCTACGATATCCTGCCCTGTCGCCGGTACGGCTTATTAGTTTTTATAAAAAGTAAAAAAAATATATCAGAAAATAAAGTATTTCTCTTAGATTTATAGAATGTCTACCTGATGTACTACACGAAGTTTTAGTCCTGCTCTTATTAATCATTTTCAATTAAAAAAACATTTATGAACCAGAAAATCAACAGACTGTTCATTTTGGCATTGGGCATTTCAATGACCCTGATTGCCTGTAACGGGGGTGACAAAAAAGAAGAGTCAACCACAACAACTGACAGTATAAGTACAACTACCGACACTACAAGCAGTGCAAAAAACGAAGCAGTTGCGCCAATGGTGCAAGACGCTTCGATGGATGCAGTAAAAGTGGCCCCGGATCTTTACAAAGTGCTACACGATACAATGGGGATTCGAATAGTGGAAGCTACCTACAAACCCGGTGATTCATCTGCTTTGCATTCACATCCTGATTATGCCCTTTATGTGATTAATGGTGGTACTGCAGAGTTTACCGGGAAAGACGGGAAAAAAATGCCAAATGAGATGAAATCCGGGATGGAAAATATAAGAGCCGGAGAGGTTCATGGCGTGAAAAATACCGGTAAGACAACCGTAAAAGTTTTGCTCGTGGAAGTTACAAGGCCTATGGGAACGGTTTCGCCGGACCCGGCAATGGACGCAACGAAAGTGGCTCCGGACCTGTATAAATTAAAAGGTGACACCTTGGGGATAAGAATTGTAGAAGCCACTTACAAACCCGGTCAGTCATCTGCTTTACACGCTCATCCGGATAATGCAGTTTATGCGATTAGCGGAGGTACTGCAGAATTTACGCAAAAAGATGGCACGAAACAGACCAATGAATTAAAAACCGGAACGTCAATGATAACACCCGGAGGTGTACATAGTGTAAAAAATACAGGTAAGACTACTATGAAAATATTACTGGTGGAAGTTAACAGGCCCATGAAATAATGATTGTCATCAATTTCTTTGTCTCCGGAAGAGTTTAAACAAACAGGGTTGGCCAGGTTTTGCAATTTGATTCAGCCCTGTTATTTTTTTTCAAAGATTATTTAAGTGCTGACAGTCGCAGATGGATATTGGTGCGAAGGCGATTGAAAAAACGAACCCTGTCTTTTTCTCCAATAGTGCTGATCATGGTTGATTTTTTCAGCAGATTTTGCATATTATCATTCATGGCGTTATTAAAACGAACATCCCTTGTAGCCGCAAAATAAAGAACACTATGATTGAGGAATGTGATTCGTGTGGAGTCCATTTCAGCCATAAATGTATTATCGCCGAGTATCAGATCATTTACAAATAAACGAAACGTAGCAGCATTGTCTGAAGGCTCCTGGTTTATATTGAATTTTACGCCCAGGTCTGCCTGCCGTTCAATATGGTTGACGAGCTGCTCGGCTTTTTCATATAACAACTTTACGTCTCCGGTATTTTTAAATGAACCTGCTTCCTGGTAAAACTCTATTTGCCGCAACGTACTATTGAGAGTTTCGGCATTCCATATTTCGGTAACAGGTATCTGGTTATAGAGTTCTGTAATTTTTTGACTGGTATCAAGAAACCCTTTAAATACCGGATCATTGAAGTTAAACTTCATCCCTTTCAGGTTTTCATTATGAAGGATGGATTTCATCCAGAAAAAAATCTTAAATGCGGCCAGTTCAGGAATCTGGAAATGATAGAAATAGGGAATATCCTTCATTAGAAAATAGATATGTTTGTGTTCATAGCTGTTGATCATCTTGAGCTGTTGTTGCACATCCCCGAGATATTTTTCAAAGTTGCTAATTGTATAATCATTAAGGATCCCCGTAAATATGAAGGCATCGCTTTGCAGGTGCAGCAACTGATCCATCGAGATTTTATAATGGCTGCATAACATGCGTGTTTCTTCCAGGTCAATTGGCTTTTCTCCGCGTATGCGGCGGTAAGCGCTATCGTTACTAATGCCCAGAAGATCGGCTACCTCATCCACCATAGATATATTTGGAGGTAATTGGGTTTTAAGATGCTGAAAAAATAATACCTGCGTATTGGCTTGGCTCATGGTCGATTATTTTGGAAATTATTGCTGGTGGGCCGGGTAAGATTTGGAAATTATTGCAACTACTAATAAATGTAAGCCGATTTTTTGCAATAAACAATACCATTTACCGCTTGCCAGAATTTAATGAATTGATTGGGAGTTTTTATCGAAATTAATATTTGAAACAGGATATCGGTATTATAAATAATACCCGGGTAATTCTGTTTACAGTATTAATAAATCATCAACTTAATAATGTAATATGAAACGTTTATCATCCCTCGTTTTTTCACTGGTCCTTCAATTATCGGTGATGGCGCAGGATCAGTCAGTTCAATTGAAATCAGTGGAACAAAAATTATCAGGTGGGACGTCAGGCATTAGCAACATACCCGGCGATAAGGCCTTTATGCGCCTTCATTCGTTGACTTCTTTCCGGGAGATTATTGAGAAATATGCAAAGCCGGAGAACATAAATATCGTTTCAGCTGATGAACGCGGGATAAGAATAATAGTAAAAGTGCTGATTTCCGATGCTGCCGGTAATCCACAAAGCAATGCTCTGGTATATGTATACCACACCAGTAATATGGGTTGGTATTCCGACACGGCAGCACATATCCGGATGAACGAAGGTGACAGGAAACATGCACGGTTGTTTGGTTACGTCAGAACGAATAAGGATGGCCGTTTTGAATTGGCAACAATTAAACCACATGGTTATCCTCAAAGCACTTTGCCTGCACATATATTCACATAGAAGCGACAAGTGAAAACGGGAAGAGCCTGGTTTCTGAATTATTATTTGATGATGATCCGCGGCTTGTTGGTTAAACCCGCTGCAGATCGGTAAATGAAGGATTTATTATATCCAAAAATATTGGGACAAATGATCAACCGGTTTACTCTTATACTGTCAAAATGAATTAGCTAATGTCCTAATGTGCTAATTAGCCAATGTGCCAATCTGTTGGTATCAGAATGTGGTAATATGAAAATATTTTTTTAAATTTTTAAGAACGGGTTTTTAATCTGTTCTCCGGTTAATTATTTTTGTTTCCTTTGTTTCATCAAATATTAATCAACAAAACTTCCTACCTTCAAACCGGTGCATCGATATGTTAATTATTCATATTCATCTAATGGCAATTAAGAACTTTTTCTCCCCTTTTTTATTACTTCTTTTTATCACGCCCGGATATTCACAGGGTGTTCAAAAACAAGAAGGAAGAGAGGCCGCGTTTTTAAAGAAGGGACAATGGGCAAATTATGGTAACGATCCGGGTGGTATGAGGTATTCACCCCTCAGGCAGATCAATGTTGAAAATGTAAAGAATCTGAAACCCGCGTGGACTTACCAGTCAGGCGAATTGGCAACGTATGAAGGAACGAGCCTTGCTTCTAAGGCTGCTTTTGAAGCCACGCCATTAATGGTCAACGGTGTGCTGTATTTTAGCACACCTACTAATCGAATCATCGCTATTGATGCTGCTACAGGCAAAGAGCTATGGATGTATAATTGTGGGGTAGATCTTAAAGGAGATTATTCAGAAGTTACAAGCCGTGGTGTTTCCAAATGGATTGACCAGGGCCATCAGCCCGGTGACCCTGGTCATATGCGTATTCTCGCCGCAACTATTGATGGGCGGTTGATAGCTTTGAATGCAACAACAGGTAAACCCATATTATCATTTGGTAAAAATGGGATCATAGATCTTAAAGAAGGTGTTGGTTCTATCCAGGTAACTTCTCCGCCGGCAGTAATTAATGATCTTATTGTGAT
>JBDTZL010000165.1:0-2317 GCA_040005125.1 Ginsengibacter sp. | reverse complement strand
ACTCCACGAGGCTAAATGATTATAATATTTTCAAAAAATATTCAAGGCTTGTAAATGACCAAAGCGAAAAAGCAGGCACGTTAAGAAGCTTGTTCCGGTTTAAGATACAGCGCCCTTCTATTTCTATTGATGAAGTGGAACCTGCTGAAAATATTTACAAGCGGTTCGCTACAGGCGCAATGTCCTTCGGTTCCATTTCATGGGAAGCGCATACTACGCTTGCAATTGCCATGAATCGCCTTGGAGGTAAAAGCAATACTGGTGAAGGTGGTGAAGATGATATCCGTTATGACAGGCTGCCAAATGGGGATTCAATGCGAAGCGCAATTAAACAGGTTGCCTCAGCAAGATTCGGGGTTACGAGTTTGTATCTCACTGAGTCAGATGAATTGCAAATTAAAATGGCACAGGGCGCAAAACCCGGAGAAGGCGGCCAATTACCGGGACATAAGGTGGATGAATGGATTGGAAAAGTTCGCCATGCAACACCAGGAGTTGGATTGATCTCGCCTCCGCCACATCATGATATTTATTCAATTGAAGATCTGGCCCAATTAATTTTTGATCTGAAAAATGCCAATAGAAAAGCGCGGATAAATGTAAAGCTGGTTTCCAAAGCCGGTGTGGGTACCATCGCAGCGGGTGTTGCCAAGGCAAAGGCTGATGTCATTTTGATTTCCGGCCACGATGGTGGAACAGGAGCTTCTCCAATAAGTTCTATAAAGCATGCAGGCTTGCCCTGGGAACTGGGCCTTGCGGAGACACATCAGACACTGGTGAAAAATAAATTAAGGAGTCGTGTTGTAGTACAAACAGACGGGCAATTAAAAACGGGTCGTGATATAGCGATGGCCACTTTACTTGGCGCCGAAGAATGGGGGGTAGCTACAGCTGCTTTAATAGTTGAGGGTTGCATCATGATGAGAAAGTGCCATTTGAATACCTGCCCCGTTGGGGTTGCTACCCAGGACCCGGAATTGCGGAAGCTTTTTACAGGAGATGCGGATCATGTTGTTAGTTTATTTAAATTTTTAACCCGGGAATTTAGAGAGGTAATGGCAGAACTTGGATTTAGAACCGTCAATGAAATGGTGGGCCAGGTTGATTACCTGGAAAGGAGAGATGATATCCACCATTGGAAATTCAGCAAACTTGATCTTTCTTCCATCTTGTATAAAGAACAGTCATCGGTGCCCGAAGGATTATATAAATCTGAAGAGCAGGATCACGGACTGGCGGGTGTGCTCGATTGGGAGTTATTGAAAGTTGCCCAACCGGCCCTGGATCACGGTGAAAAAATAACCGCATCATTCGACATTAAAAATACTGATAGAACAACAGGCACCATTTTATCGAATGAGATTACCAAAAAGTATAAGGCGCCGGGTTTACCGGTTGATACCATTCATTTCAAATTTACCGGCACCGCCGGCCAGAGCTTTGCATCGTTTAATACGAAAGGGGTAACGCTTGAGCTCGAAGGAGATGCCAACGATTATTTCGGCAAAGGATTGAGTGGTGCGAAATTAATTATATATCCCTCAAAAAATGCCGGCTTTATCCCGGAAGAAAATATCATTATCGGGAATGTTGCCTTTTATGGCGCTACTTCCGGTGAGGCATACATTCGTGGTAAAGCAGGGGAACGTTTTTGTGTACGTAATTCAGGCGCTAATGTTGTTGTAGAAGGCGTGGGAGATCATGGTTGTGAATATATGACGGGCGGGAATGTTGTCATACTGGGTGAAACAGGAAGAAACTTTGCGGCCGGTATGAGCGGTGGTATTGCCTATGTTTATGATGTGCAGCATAAATTTAGTTCTTTGTGCAATAGAGAGATGGTTGACCTGGACCCTGTTGAGCAGGTTGATGAAAAACTATTACATGAAATGATAAGCAGGCACTATCAATATACCAACAGTACGGTTGCAAAATTCATCCTGAATGATTTTGAGAACCAGTTAAAAAATTTCGTGAAAATATTTCCTAAAGATTACAAGAGAGTATTATCTGAAAAAACAGCCACGAATGTGCCCGACATCAGGCAGGTTACGAATTTTCACCAGGAAATAAAGATGAAGAAATAGCCACGAATTACACGAATCTTTACGAATAAATTATAATAAAAATATTCTTGAAAATTTGTGCGATTCCTTGTAGGGTAATCTGTGAAAATCTGTGTAATCCGTGGACAAAAAAACTTGTGGCAAAAAAAATTAGCGAATGGGAAAAATAACCGGTTTTTTAGAATTTACAAGAGAGCTTCCGGAGAAACGTCCGACGCAGGAAAGGCTCAATGATTATTATGAATTCATAA
>JBDTZL010000391.1:0-7741 GCA_040005125.1 Ginsengibacter sp. | reverse complement strand
AAGGAGCATGGAAGCAAAAAATTTGGCAGAATGGTTACGCAAAATGTAGAGCAGGTCCAATATTTGAAAACATTAATAAATAAAAACCCGAAACTAGAATTAACAGCTCCTGCCCCGTTAAACATTCTTTGTTTCCGGTACATAGGAAACCTGACTGATCCTGTACAACTCAATTTGTTGAATAAGGAACTATTATTCCAGTTGCACGAGAGCGGTGTTGCGCTGCCGACCTATGCGACGCTACACGAAAAATATTCTATGCGTGTTGCCAATACCAATCATAGAACTTTGAAAGAAGATTTTGAAATACTTATTGATAAAGTGATTGAACTGGGCCAAAAACTGGAGTTGGCTTTTCTTAAGGCCTAAACTTTTTTTTAGAGGTAGTAATCGCTCATATTATTTTTTTGCGCAACCTGTGAATTATGTAACTTTTTAAAAGAATTGTGTAACAATGATTAAAAATAAAAAAACTTACTTTATACTGTTTTTCATAGGATATTGGATTTTGAGAGGAAGCCCTATTTCTATTTGGCTTCCTTTCTCATTTTTAAGAATATAGTTCATCCTGTATATTCATATGTATCTTTAATAAAGCTCTCTTAATTAAATATGTGGCAGATTCGGCCTAAAAATAATAAACCAGCAAAAAAATTATAGATTTTTTCTCCCGGCGGAATATTTATGAAGAATGAAAAGTAATTTCGTTCGGGATACAAAATTTCTTTAATTTGTTTTTAAAATAGTTACATTGACAATTAATTTATAAACTTCAATTAAATACATCTCAATGAAAAAATATTTAATGCCATTTTCCCTGGTGGTTTTATTGGCAGCTTGTGGAGGCAACGACAATAAAAGTTCAACAGGTTCTGGTAAGGATACCGCAGCCACAGAAAAGCCTGCAGCCGCAAATGATATATCTTCCAATCCTGATTATCAAAAGGGCCTGGCCCTCATAGGACAATCAGATTGCTTAACCTGTCATAAAATAAGTGAGAAACTTACCGGTCCTGCTTACCAGGATGTCGCTAATAAATATGCCGGTAGCGATACTGCAGTTAAATACCTGGTCAATAAAGTTATTAAAGGGGGTAAAGGAGTATGGGGAACGGTTCCAATGACGCCGCACCCGCTCCTGGCCGAAGCCGATGTGGAGCAAATGGTAAAGTATATTTTATTATTAAAAACTAATTGATTGAGTGGGATTCGCCCGGTAATTGAGATCAATTCGCCTGTTCTGAAGATATTTTCATGTAAGCTGTAATAGGAAACCTCGTATCGGTCCATTTGTAAATTTTAAATTAAAGGACGCTGATCATTTCATGTGCTTTGTATAGGCTGTTTAAAAGGAAATATCTTTTAAAGAACTTTTTTTTACAGTAAACATTTTTTCTCTCTTCGTGTTATTATCCTCTTACACAATAAACCAGGCAGGCTATTTATAACTTTCGTACGGGCATGACCAACCTCATTTCATTTACCGATAAAGGGCTTTATTGTCAAACGGGGGATTTTTATATTGATCCCTGGAAACCCGTTGAACGGGCGATTATTACTCATGGACATGCTGACCATGCGTACTCTGGACATAAATATTACCTGTGCCATACTTACACAAAATCAATACTACAGTTAAGACTTGGAGAAAATAATTATCAAACGCTTGAGTGGTCTGAAACCATAAACATAAATGGTGTGCAGGTGTCGCTTCATCCCGCAGGGCATATCATTGGTTCATCGCAGGTAAGATTGGAATACAATGGAGAAGTATGGGTTGTAAGTGGAGATTACAAAGTTGAAGATGATGGAATCAGCGGAAAATTTGAACCTGTTAGCTGCAACACATTTATAACAGAATCAACTTTTGGGCTACCAATATATGAGTGGAAAACACAGCAGGAAGTGTACGACAATATTATTACCTGGATAAATAAAAATAAAGAAAACGGGAAAACCAGCGTGTTGCTGGCATACAGCCTCGGTAAGGCTCAGCGTGTGCTGCAGGCAATAAAAGAAACTACACAAACCATTTTTGCACATGGTGCAATTTTCAACATGCAACAGGGGCTTATCAATGCAGGCTGGGATATTTGTAAAGTAGTGAGAATAACCCCGGAAACTCCAAAAGAATTATTAAAAGGAGCAGTTGTGATTGCGCCACCCAGTGCAGATGGAACCCCATGGATGAAAAAATTTCAGCCTTATTCGGTGGGTGTTTGCAGTGGATGGATGCAGGTAAGAGGCAATGCCCGCAGAAGAAATGTGGATGCAGGTTTCGCATTAAGCGATCATGCAGACTGGGACGGCCTTTTACAAACGGTTAAAGCAACCGGGGCCGAAAGAGTTTTTGTTACCCATGGATTTCAATCTGCATTCAGCAGGTATTTGAATGAAGAAAATATTGCTCTCGCCGCCGAAGTGAAAACACAATATGGAAATGAAGAAGAAACCCCGGCTGAGTTGAACGTTGAAAGTTGAAGGTGCAAAGGTTCAACAGGTGCCAAAGTTCGGGGTTCAAAGTTTGAAGTGCCTTTGGTAAGTTAGTTCCCTCGCCTTTAGGAGAGGGGTTGGGGTGAGGTTCAAAGTGCCTATGGTAAGTTAGTTCCCTCGCCTTTAGGAGAGGGGTTGGGGTGAGGCCTAAAAGTTAAATCGCTTTTTGTAAGCCAATTCAATCATAATTAATCGATCCATTTCAAATTTCATGATAGAAGAGAATCCGAACAATAACATAATTCATAGACCCTCCTCTCAGGGAAAAGACACGATGCTGCTTTCAGGCTTAGAATTATTTGCAGGATTAATCAGTGAATTAAATAGTTCCACCAAAACAAATGATAAGCTACAGAGCCTTGTTGATTATTTTGCCACCGCGCCGGACCAGGATAAAGTATGGGTTATTGCAATCTTCAGCGGGCGAAGGCCCAGGCGGGTTGTAAGTTCAAGCCTCTTACGTGACTGGTGCTCCGAAATTACGCACCATCCGGCGTGGTTGCTTGACGAATGCTATCATACCGTGGGCGATCTTGCAGAAACGCTCGCATTACTTTTACCCGAAACAAAACGCCTGGAAAATTTCAGTCAAAATCTTTCTTTTTATCTCGAAACATTTATAAACATTGAAAAACAAGATGAATCTGTAAGAAAGAAATTCATTCTTGATAGCTGGCAACAAATGAACCGAGATGAGCGGTTTGTTTTCAATAAACTCATTACAGGAAGCTTTCGAATTGGCGTTTCACAAAAAATGATTGTAAATGCCCTGACCAAAATCGCAGAACTTTCCGCATCGGTAATTGCACACCGCATCAGCGGCAACTGGGATCCGGTTACAACATCATTTAATGATCTCTTAAGTGAGTCTGCATCTTTATCTGACTTTTCAAAACCTTATCCATTTTATCTTGCTTATGCTTTAGAAGATGAGCCGGGTACATTGGGCGATGAAAAAGACTGGCAGGCAGAATGGAAATGGGATGGAATACGTGGGCAAATTGTGAAACGAAACAATGAAATATTTGTATGGAGCCGCGGTGAAGAATTAATGACCGATAAATTCCCGGAGTATTTTATTTTAAAAGATTTATTACCCGATGGAGTAGTTATTGATGGTGAAATAATTCCTGCCATAGAAGGAAAGCCTCTGCCGTTTGCGGTTTTGCAAACGCGCATTGGCAGAAAAAATATCGGGAAGAAACAATTACAGGAAGCGCCCATTTGTTTTTTTGCCTATGATCTTCTCGAATTTAATTATGAAGACTGGCGCGAAAAATCTTTAATTGAAAGAAGGCATAAATTAGAAGAGATCATTTTACCGATAAAAAATAATTCTATTCAAATATCTGAAACTATTGATTTTACAAAATGGGATGAACTTGTTGAATTAAGAAAAAAATCACGAGACATGAACAGTGAAGGCCTCATGCTTAAAAGAAAAGATTCTGATTATAAAGTTGGAAGAAAGAGGGGCGATTGGTGGAAATGGAAGATCGACCCGCTTACCATCGACTGTGTTATGGTATATGCGCAAAAAGGAAGCGGGCGAAGAAGCAACCTTTATACTGATTATACTTTTGCAGTAAAAGATGGTGACAACCTGGTAACGTTTACAAAAGCTTATTCAGGCTTAACAGATAAGGAATTTGCCCAGGTAGATAATTTTGTTAAGCGCAACTCCATTGAAAAATTCGGGCCGGTACGTACCGTAAAACCAGAATTGGTTTTTGAGATAGCCTTTGAAGGCATAGCGGCGAGTAATCGTCATAAAAGTGGTGTCGCGTTGCGTTTCCCGAGAATGAGCCGCTGGAGGAAAGATAAAACTGTAGATGAGATCAATACGATTGATGATTTAAAAGCAATGTTGAAGATGTATGGAAAATAGTAATAACTCTACAATTTATTGTCAAGTTTTTTTAATTGCTCAACATAATCTTTCAAGCCCCATTCTGTCATTTCAGGCAATTCTTTATCGTTTGCCGCAAGCGTAAAAGTGCGACGCAAGTCATTTTTAATCTCCTTTTCTAAAAGCTTTTTTGTTGCTATCTCTATAACTTCATCTCTCGAAATTTTTTTCTTCTTTGCATATTGCACAAGCTCCTCCATTAGCATACCTGGCAACGTAATCGTCGCTGTTATCTTTTTATGGTTCATTTTATAAAGAATTGTATTCATTCGTATAATTCGTGGTTTAAAAAGAGTAGCCTGAATTTTGCATGAGTGTTAGAACCCCACATTTATTGGCGTAATTCGCCTAATTCGTGTAATTCGTGGTTATAAAATATATCCGGGAAATGTAAACGTAAAATTAAACTCATTTTCCAAAATAACATTTTAATTATTCAATGTGTCTTAATTTAGATTCGTGATATTGAATAAAACAAAAGGCTATAAAGTAATTCACCAATGGCTTACTTCAAAAGGATATATTCCTTTCACTTTCCAGGAAGAAACCTGGCAGCACATTCTTGATAAAAAATCGGGATTGGTAAATGCTCCCACCGGCTGCGGTAAAACATTTTCAGTTTTCCTGGGAGCCGTTATTGATTTTATTAATGAGCACCCCGAAAATTTTAAATCAAAAAGTAAGAATGGCCTTCAGTTGCTATGGATAACTCCATTACGCGCGCTTGCCAAAGATATTGGCAGGGCAATGGAAGAAGTGATTTTTGAACTGGGCATGAGTTGGAAAATAGGTATACGCAATGGTGATACAAGCATTGGCGAAAGAGAGAAGCAAAAAAGACAAATGCCCGAAATCCTCATCATAACTCCTGAAAGCCTGCACCTGTTGCTTGCGCAAAAACATTATCCTGAAGTTTTTAAATTTCTTAAAATTATTGCAGTGGATGAATGGCATGAACTGTTGGGAAGTAAGCGCGGAGTACAGGTAGAGTTGGCTATTTCACGGATCATCAATTGCCAGGGGTCAATGGTCAATGGTCAGTGTTCAATCTGGGGAATATCTGCAACTATCGGAAATCTTGAACAGGCTAAAGAAGTATTGCTCGCCCCCCTCTCCCCCGCGGAGGGGCTGGGGGCGAGCTTCACCGAGACCGTCACTGCCCAAATTGATAAGCCCATTCAAATTGAATCTGTTTTTCCTGATGAAATTGAAAAATTTCCGTGGGCTGGCCATTTAGGAATTAAGCTGGTTGATAAAGTGATTCCTATAATTATGCAGAGCACTACCACGCTGATCTTCATAAATACACGGGGCATGAGTGAAATGTGGTACCAGGCTTTGCTTACTGCCTGCCCCGAACTTGCAGGTGCCATAGCCTTACATCATGGGAGCATTGAGCAGGCTTTAAGATTTTGGGTAGAAGAAAATTTACATACAGGGAAATTAAAGGCCGTTGTATGTACTGCGAGCCTTGATCTCGGTGTTGATTTTCGCCCGGTCGAGACCGTTATACAAGTAGGTTCTCCAAAAGGTGTTGCCAGGTTTTTACAAAGAGCCGGAAGAAGCGGCCACAGGCCGGGAGAAATAAGCAAAATTTATTTTTTGCCAACGCATTCTCTTGAATTGATAGAAGCGGCCGCACTGAAAGAAGCCACCAAAATAAAATTGATTGAGAGCCGTGACCCAAGGATTTTGTGTTATGATGTATTGATACAATATTTAAGTACTCTCGCTATTTCTGATGGCTTTTTTCCTGATCAAATTTTCAAAGAAATCAAAACCACTTACTGTTACAGGGATATCACTGTAGATGAATGGCAACAGATTTTACAGTTTACAACTGCGGGGGGTGTTGCGCTACAACAATATGATGATTACAAAAAAATTGAAATCATTGATGGCCTTTATAAAATTAATAACCGGAGAATTGCCATGCGCCACCGGATGCATATCGGAACTATTGTAAGTGACCCAATGCTGAAAGTAAAATTTATAAGCGGTGGATTTATTGGTGTTATAGAAGAGTGGTTCATAGCGAGATTACAACCCGGAGATGTATTCACACTGGCAGGGAGAACACTTGAATTTGTAATGGTAAAGGAAATGACCGCACTGGTAAGAAAATCAAATGCAAAAAAATCTATTATTCCAAGCTGGCAGGGAGGCCGTATGCCATTATCTGCTAACCTCGGGTTTATGCTTAGAAAAAAATTTGATGAAGCGGGAATGCTGTTGCATAAAATAAATAAAAAAAATGTTGATGCAGAAATTACCGCCTTGCAACCATTGTTTGAGTTGCAGGAATACCTGTCACATATTCCAAAGGAACATGAACTTCTCATAGAGCACATTGAAACAAAAGATGGCTTTCATCTTTTTGTTTTTCCTTTTGAAGGGCGGCTTGTGCATGAAGCGATGGCGGCAATCCTCGCTTACAGGATCAGCAGGATCACACCAATCACATTCTCACTTGCTATGAACGATTACGGATTTGAATTATTAAGCGATCAGCCGATACCGTTGGATGACACCAATTCTTATGAATTATTCTCGCCCGATAATTTGTTTGCCGACATCCAGCGAAGTATGAATAGTGTTGAGATGGCCCGCAGAAAGTTCAGGGATATTGCAGTAATTGGCGGATTGATTTTCCAGGGCTTTCCCGGTGAGCAAAAAAAAGCAAGGCATTTACAATCATCAGCTTCTCTCCTCTTTAATGTTTTTTCAGAATATGAGCCCCGCAATTTATTACTGCGCCAGGCTTATAACGAGGTAATGGAGCAACAGATGGAAGAAGAAAGGTTGCGCAACATGTTGGAGCGTATTCAAAAAAGCAAGATCATAATTACCTTTCCAAACAGGCTTACTCCGTTTTGTTTCCCTATTAAAGTTGACAGTATGCGGGAAAATCTTACTTCCGAAAAACTGGAAGACAGGGTAAAGAAAATGCAAATGCAAATGGAGAAGTCGTAGAGACGCCATGCATGGCGTCTCTACATGCATGGCGTCTCTACATGCATGGCGTCTCTACTGATTCCATACCTTTGCCTATGTTCTTACCCCACCCCTTTATTTTTCAAAAACAAACGCTCTGGCTTTCACCGGCCCGTTGTATTTTTTGGGAAGAGGAAAAAGCATTGATACTTTCTGATCTTCATTTTGGGAAGACAGGGCATTTTAGAAAATCAGGCATTGGAGTGCCGCAAAATATCTACAAAGAAGATCTCCAAAGGCTATTTAGTCAAATTCAATTTTTTAAACCTTCAACTTTACTCATTGCCGGAGATATGTTTCACAGCCATGCCAATAAAGAAATTGATTTTTTTTTAAAATGGAGAA
>JBDTZL010000044.1:0-7762 GCA_040005125.1 Ginsengibacter sp. | reverse complement strand
CTATGCAACTTGGCAAGCATGTATATGTTCAAAAACCTTTAACCCACGATGTGCACGAAGCACGCATGCTAACGGAGGGGGCTAAACGCTTTAAAGTGGTTACTCAAATGGGTAACCAGGGTGCTTCAGGTGATGGGGTACGACAATTGCGTGAATGGTATGATGCTGATATTATAGGTGATGTGCATACAGTTTATATCTGGACAGACAGGCCCGTGTGGCCCCAGGGTATTCCATGGCCCTCACAAAAAGCAACAGTGCCCGCGGGCCTGGATTGGAATTTATGGCTGGGTACCGCACCCTATAAAGATTATATAGAAAAACTCGTTCCGTTTAACTGGCGCGGCTGGTGGGATTATGGAACCGGTGCTTTGGGCGATATGGGATGCCACCTTGTTGAACCTGCATTCCGCGTACTTGACCTGGGATATATCAATTCAGTACAGGCAAGTGTTGGCAGTGTATATGTAGATGAATTCAAAAGAGGCTATTTCCCCGAAAGCTGCCCGCCATCGAGCCATGTTATTATGAAATTTCCTAAAACAAATAAGACAAAGGGCCCCGTGGAAGTGCATTGGATGGACGGGGGTATCCAGCCGGAAAGGCCTGATGAACTGGGCCCAAATGAAACCTTTGGGGATGGTGGCAACGGGGTACTGTTTCTTGGAACAAAAGGTAAAATGATGTGTGGTACTTACGGAGCCGATCCAAAATTGCTTCCCTTAAAAAGAAATGCAGAGGTGAAAGTAGCACAAACAATTGCACGTGTACCCGGTGGAGACGATGGCCATTATGCACAATGGGTTGAAGGAGCGATTGCAGGCTACGGAAAAAATGAATTGAGCTCTCCGTTTGAAATCGCAGGGCCCTTAACAGAAGCATTACTAATGTCCAATTTAGCAATAAGAGGTTTTGATATCAGAAAGCCGACGGCAAATGGTAAAGGATTTGACTATCCCGGACGCTATATAGAACTTTTATGGGATAATGAAAATATGAAAGTGACCAACTTTGATGATGTTAATCAGTTTATAAAACGTGACTATCGAAAAGGATTCGATCTTAATATTTAAAACTTAAAAATATAATTATGGAAAGAAGAGAAGCCCTTCAATATATTTCACTCCTTTTGGGAGGAACTGTCGTAGGCGGTAGTTATTTTTTATCAGGCTGCAAAAGCAAGACAGGCGTGTCAATGGTTTTTACACCGGAGGATATATCTTATCTCGATGAAATTGCAGAAACCATTCTGCCGGCAACCGGTACGCCGGGCGCAAAAGCCGCTAAGGTAGGGCAGTTTATGACGGTGATGGTAAATGATTGCTATGAAGCCGCCGATCAAAAGATATTTCATGAGGGTATGAGAAAGCTGGATGACATGTGCGACAAGAAAAATGGCAAGTCCTTTATGGAAAGCACGCCTCAGCAACGCCACGATTTATTAACGGACCTTGATAAGGAAGCAAAAGATTATAAAAGGAAAACAGACAGTTATTTCGATGCACTTTCCAATGAACAAAAACATGACATGACTCTTCAAAAAGACCTCAGTGGCAAAGACCCCAGGGCAGACAAGATGCGTGAATATCCTAACTACTATTTTACTCTCATGAAAGAACTTACTTTACTGGGATACTTTACTTCCGAAGTGGGCTGTACACAGGCAAGGCGGTATATCGAAACCCCCGGAAGATTTGAAGGATGTATTCCATATAAAAAAGGTGATAAGGCCTGGGCGACTTAAAAAATGCAACATTTTAACAGAAGCATACGATGAATTTATTTAAAAAATTCACACCCCGCTTCAACAAGTAGAAACCGAACGGAATCAATGGCTCAATCTTGTTACCTTCTCAAATAAAATGAAAATAGAATACAACAATTTATACACCCATTTCACCCCGATAGCTATCGTATTGGCGTCAAGTTGAGGAGTTATTTTTATGTGACCGGAACCAACATAGTCGCATAGTAACATAGAATTTCACATAGAAAAAACTATTTGTTCACCGATGTGTATTAATCTAAAAAAAGTTATTCATGCCAAAAAAGCTCTTCCTGGTATAATTAACCGTTAACAACATCTAAACTTTTCATTTTGGCTACCGACCATTTTTCAAGTTTATTTGTTAACTCTTCCAGCCTGACCGGCTTGGAAATATAATCGTCCATTCCCGCGTTTATACACGCTTCCTGGTCGCCCGCCATCGTATTTGCTGTTAATGCAATGATCACGGGTTGGAATTCCTGGTTCTCCCTGATGAGCCGGGTTGCCTGGATTCCATCCATCTCCGGCATTTGCATATCCATTAAAATAATATCATATTGTTTTTGGCGCGCTTCATCAACGGCCATTGATCCGTTTTCTACAAGCACCGGCTTATAACCCAACTTATGGAGGATATGCAAAATCACTTTTTGATTTATGAGGTTATCTTCTGCGACTAAAATTTCCAAAGGATACTTTTCTGAAAAATTTCCCGGTAATTTTTGCTGAATATTCTTTTCTCCTGAAAGAGAATTATTATGAGGCTGAAGTGCCTCTAAAATATGCCTGCTTAATATATGCTGCCTCACAGGCTTGCTTAGGACTGAAGCGAAGAGTTGGTTGTCTTTACTGTAGTTCTCACCAACAGAGCTAAGCAGGATAACAGGAAGTGTTGGATAGTGTTTCCTAACGTTCTTTGCCAGCTCAATTCCATCCATGCCAGGCATTTGCATGTCTGTTAACACCATATCAATCCCTGGGTCATTTGATAAAATATCCAGCCCACCTTCGGCTGAATCCGTAAGGACCGGTATCAATTTCCAAAATTCAAGTTGACTTTTTAAGATCGCCAGGTTGGTCATATTATCATCTATAACTAATATTTTTTTGTTTTGCAGGGCGGCCATGTTATATTGGGTATAAGCCTTTAGAATCTTTTTACCTACAGCAGTTTTTATGGTAAATGAAAATGTAGATCCTTGCCCTACCATACTTTCAACATGAACCTCGCCATCCATTAATTTTACTAATTTTTCTGAAATGGTGAGCCCCAGGCCTGTGCCGCCATATTTCCTGGTAGTTGACGAATCAATCTGGGAGAATGCCTTAAACAAGCGATCCAGTTTATCCGCCGAAATACCAATACCCGTATCCCGTATTTCAAATTGTAATGTCAGATTTTCTGATTCGGATGGTTCGACCATATGAACTCCTACAAACACTTCCCCTTTTTGGGTAAATTTCATGGCATTGCTTACCAGGTTTGTCAATATTTGCCTGAGCCTTAAATCATCTCCCACAATCTGCAAAGGAACATCATGATCAATATGGTAAATGAGTTCCAACCCTATCCCGGCTGCCTTGCTACCAAAGATGTCCAGCACATCTTCAATACAAGCCCGCAAATTAAAATCCTCCTTCTCGAGTTCCATGTTGCCAGATTCAATTTTAGAAAAATCCAAAATGTCGTTGATCACATTTAGCAAACTTTCCCCACAAGTAGTGATCGTATTGGTGTATTCGCGTTGTTGATCGCTTAAGGTTGTTTCTGCCAGCAGTGAAGACATCCCTATCACTCCATTCATGGGAGTTCTTATCTCATGGCTCATGGTGGCAAGAAAAACACTTTTTGCCTGGTTGGCCAGTTCGGCTTCCCGGTGCGCATTTTCAGCATCAATTCTTGCCCTATGTTCCTCCTGGGTTGAATGAACTAATTGTACAGTGCGTTCTTCCACCTGCTTTTCAAGCACTCTTTTTTGGGCATTAATAGTTCGCATACGCATTTTATAAAAACCGATGCAAATACCCGCAACACTTAGTACCAGCAGCAGTTTGAACCACCACGTTAACCAGAATGGCGGATTGATCGTAAGTTGGATGCTTATTGTACGGGATGACCATTCGCCTTCATTATTTAATCCTTTTACTTTAAATACATATTTCCCGGGATCAAGGTTGGTGTAAGTAGCCAAATGTTGGGGACCTGCTTCATTCCAGGTCTTATCAAAGTTCTCAAGCATATAAGCATATTTCTTTTTTTCTGCGGGAATATAATTAAGCGATGCAAATTCAAAAGAAATAACACTGGTATTATAGGGGAGCGTGATATCGCTGGTCTCTGTGATATTCTTTTTAAGAGGAGAAGGATCTTTTTCATCATGGGCAACAGGCACTTCTTTATTTGCGATTCGAAAATCAGTGAGTACCAGCGGTGGATCGAACTTCGTTTCCCTGATACTATCCGGATTAAATTCATTGAACCCGTTGATACCCCCGAAATACATTAATCCCGAGCGGCTTTCGCAATAAGATTGTTTGAATTCATTTGATTGTAAACCATCAGCAATTCCGAAATTTTTAAACTTTTTTGTTGCCGGGTTGAATTGGGAAATCCCTTTATTGGTACTTACCCATAGATCTCTTTTTGAATCTTCGAGTATTCCGAAGATCACATCATTTGGCAAACCGTCCTTTGTAGTATAAACGGTAAAAACATTTGTTTTTCTATCCAGGTAATTTAATCCGTCATTCGTTCCGATCCACAGATTCCCGGTTCCATCTTCAAAAATACAGTTGGTACTATTATCACTAAGGCTGTTTTTCTGATCACTTTGTTTGAATTGCATGACCTTATTTGCCTTCCAGTCAAAGCGGTTCAATCCACCGCCGTCGGTTCCCACCCAGAGCATTCCGCTCCGGTCTTCAAAAAGTGAAAGTATATTATTACTGCTTAAATTATTATTCTCATGAGTGTACCGGATAAAGCGATCTTTATCGCGGTCATAGCGGCACAAGCCCTTACCCTGAACTCCTACCCACATATTATTTTCCCGGTCTTTCAATATCACCCAGCCATTGTTTCCAATTAAGCTGTAGGGATCTTTGGGGTCATTTTTATATTGTTTATAGCTGTTTTTCTTCGGGTTAAATACCGTTATTCCATCTCCCCAGGTCCCTATCCACATATTTTCTTCAGCATCCTGCGCAACACTCAATACATAGTTTCCGCAGATAGAATTTTTATTGCCTTCCTGGTGCAGGAAATGAGTGAACTTGCCGGTTTTCCTGTCAAACATGTTCATTCCCCCCCCGTCTGTAGCGATCCAGAGATTCTCTTTGGTATCTTCACAAATGCTCAGGACATTATTATTGCTAAGACTGTTTTGCGAAATATTGTGTTTGTAATGCGTGAACTTATTTATATCCTGATCGATAAAATTTACTCCTGCATTAAAGGTACCGATCCAGATATTCCCTTTTTTATCTTTATAGATCTCATTAACCGAACTACTGCTCAGGCTGTTGTTATCAAAATCATCGTGCTGGTAATTGTGAAAGAGCCCCGTTTCCGGATCCAGTTTACTAATGCCTCCGTTCTCTGACCCGATCCATAAAACCCCTTCATTATCTTCAGCCACGGAAATGATCACATCATCACATATTCTATTGGCGGTTTTATTTTTTTTAAACACACGGAATTTTCCGGTAGCCGTGTTCAATACATTCAATCCTCCTCCAATAGTTCCAACCCAGATGTTGTGCTTACTATCTTCAAAAATGGTCCAGATATTATTACTGCTTATTGAAGCTACATCCTTATCGCTATGCTGAAAGTGGGTAAAGACATTTGTCTTCCTGTTAAACAGATTCAATCCCCCGTTTGTAGTACCTATCCAGATATTATGCTGACTATCTTCTATCATACCTGTTACAGCATCATCACTTAAACTGCTTTCATCATTGGTCCTCTTCTTATGATGAATAAACCGGGTTGTTTTTGGGTCAAATACATCTATCCCGGATTCTGTACTGATCCATATTTTGTTCTGGCTGTCATTACAAAGACGTCCTAAAAAATTCCCTGAAATGCTGCCTCCATTTAACTGGTCATGCTTAAAATGAGTGAATTCATCTTTTTGCCGGTCGTAGTGGTTCAATCCTCCACCCCAGGTTGCTATCCACAGATCTCCATTATTATCTTCTATTATATCCTTGATATAATTATTGCTGAGGTTACCGGTTTTTTTTGAATCCTTTTTGTAGACAGTAATTTTATAACCATCGTATTTATTCAATCCATCCTGTGTGCCAAACCACATAAAGCCCCTGCTATCCTGTAAAATTGAGATAACATTACTTTGTGAAAGGCCTGCATTTGTTTGCAAATGCTCAAACTTTAAATATTTATTTTGTGAGAACCCCAAAAATGGAAATACCAGCAATAAAAAAAATAAATAGTGGCAGGTTTTCATAATATTTTTAAACATCTGAAGTGTGAAGACCGAACAGCGAAATAGATAATTTGAAGAACAAAGCATGCTTTTCTGCGAATTAAGATTGTATTTCCCGGGTATAATCAGCTGCCAACAAAATCCAAATTTTTCATTTTAGCCAATGACCATTTTTCCAATTTATTCGTCAGCTCTTCTAATCTAACCGGCTTCGAAATATAATCGTTCATTCCGGCATTTATACACTCTTCCTGGTCGCCCTCCATCGTATTTGCTGTTAATGCAATAATCACGGGTTGGAATTCCAGATTTTCTCTGATAAACCTGGTTGCCTGAAGGCCGTCCATTTCCGGCATTTGCATATCCATTAAAATAATATCATATTGCTTTTTACGGCCTTCATCAATGGCCAATGACCCGTTTTCAACAAGCGCAGGCTTATAACCCAACTTATGAAGAATATGCAAAATCACTTTTTGATTTATGAGGTTATCTTCAGCAACTAAAATTTCCAGAGGAAACTTTTCTGAAAAATTTCCAGGTAATTTTTGCTTGATGTTTTTTTCTCCGGGCACTACATTATTGTGAGGTTGCAGCGCATTTAAAATATGCCTGTTTAATATATGCTGCCTCACAGGCTTATTTAATATTGAATTGAAGAGTTGGGAATTGTCTTTACTATAATCCTCTCCAACAGAGCTAAGCAGGATAACAGGAAGCGATGGATATCGCTTTTTAACATTCTTTGCCAGTTCAATTCCATCCATATAAGGCATCTGCATATCTGTTAACACGAGGTCAATTTGGGGATCTTTTGATAAAATATTCAATCCCCCTTCTGCTGAATCCGAAAGTACGGGTATCAATTTCCAAAGTTCAAGCTGGCTTTTTAAAATTGCCAGGTTGGTCATGTTATCATCTATAACTAATATTTTTTTGTTTTGCAGGTCGGTCATATTATATTGGGTATAGGCTTTAAGAACTTTTTTACCCGCTGCAGTTTTTATGGTAAATGAAAATGTAGATCCTTGCCCCACCATGCTTTCAACGTGAACCTCGCCATCCATTAATTTTACTAATTTTTCAGAAATGACAAGTCCGAGGCCTGTACCACCATATTTTCGGGTAGTTGATGAATCAACCTGTGAGAATGCCTTAAACAAACGATCCAGTTTATCTGGCGGGATGCCAATGCCTGTATCCCGTACTTCAAATTGTAATGTCAGGTTTCCCGATTCATCTGATGAAACCAAATGAACTCCTACAAACACTTCCCCTTTCTCGGTAAATTTCATAGAATTACTTACCAGGTTTGTCAAAACTTGTCTTAACCTTAAATCGTCTCCTACAATCTGCAAAGTAACGTCATGATCAATATGGTAAACGAGCTCGAGCCCCATCCCGGCCGCCCTGGCACCAAAGATGTCCAGCACGTCTTCAATACATGCACGCAAATTAAAATCCTCGCGCTCCAGTTCCATGTTGCCCGATTCAATTTTAGAAAAATCTAAAATATCATTAATTACGTTTAGCAAACTTTCCC
>JBDTZL010000256.1:0-7787 GCA_040005125.1 Ginsengibacter sp. | reverse complement strand
AAGAAAAAAATGCGATTATACTTGCCCACTATTACCAGGAACCGGATATACAGGATGTTGCAGATTTTATTGGAGACAGCCTTGGCCTTGCACAAAAGGCGCAATCGACTGATGCCGATATCATCGTTTTTGCCGGTGTTCATTTTATGGCGGAAACCGCTAAAATACTCAATCCCGGGAAAAAAGTACTATTGCCCGACTTAAAAGCAGGGTGCTCTTTGAGCGATTCAGCGCCTCCTGATCTTTTTAAAAAATTCAGGGACAAATATCCCGATCACATTGTAATCACCTATATAAATTGTTCTGCAGGCATGAAGGCTTTAAGCGATATCATTTGTACCTCGTCTAATGCCCAGGCAATAATTGAAAGCCTTCCCGCAGATCAAAAAATAATTTTTGCGCCGGATAAAAACCTGGGGGCATATCTGAAAAAGAAAACAGGGAGAGACATGGTTTTATGGAATGGCGCTTGTATTGTTCATGAAATATTCAGTCTCGAAAAAATAACCAGGCTTAAAATAAGAAATCCGCAGGCAAAAGTTATAGCGCATCCTGAATGTGAAGAGCCGGTATTGAGGATAGCAGATTTTATTGGAAGTACTACTTCACTTTTAAAATATACCGTTGAAAACGATGCCCAATCATTTATTGTAGCTACGGAAACAGGGATATTGCATCAAATGCAAATACAATCACCCAATAAAACATTTATACCCGCGCCACCCGATAACATGTGTGCCTGTAATGATTGCCCGTATATGAAGCTTAATACGCTGGAAAAACTATACCTGTGTATGGAATACGAAGAACCGCAAATAATTATGGATGAGCAATTACTGATTGCATCCAAAAAGCCTATTGAGAGAATGCTTGAAATAAGCCATCGATATGGGTTATAGCATTTTGTAATATAAAAAAAGAGATGCCAGAAGCATCTCTTTTACGCATCTCTTTTAAAAACAAACCAATACAAACTACTTTTTTGATTGGATAGCCTGAATAGAATCCAAATGTTTTTGTAATGTGGGTAATGTGTTTATTATAAAATTTTTTATATCATTATCACCAACATCCCCACTTGCTTTTTTGAAAGCGCCTATATCTTTTTTATGGTCCTCAACCATCATATTTACATAGGCTTTATCAAAATCAGTTCCTGATTTTTTACTTAATTTGTCTATGTCCTTTTTTTGATTATCAGTAACTGAAGCCGGAACATCTACATTTTTCTTTGATGCGATGTCCTTAAGATTGTTGTTAGCCATTGTATGGTCGTCAACCATCATTTTTCCAAAATCTTTGACCCGCTGGCTTGTTCCTTTTTGCTGCGCGATATTTCCAAGCTCAACTTCCATCATTCCACCAGTTGCCGCATCAGCAACGAAATCTTTTGTTTTTTGATCAATGATCTGACCTCCGTTATTACTCATAGTGTCTTTTGTTGCACTACTTGTCGTAGTGGTATCAGAGGACCCGGTAACCGTTGAATCGGATTTCGTAGTGCTTTCATTTGAGTTGCCGCCGCCGCAGGAGCAAAAAATACAAACACAAGAGAATAAAAGAAATCTAATACTTAACTTTTTCATAATTTATTGTTTAATTAGTGAATAAGAATACCTGATTTAAATAATAATAAACAAAACCCGTTCCATCAACCATTTTTACGATAGTTTTATTTGAACTGTTGATATTTTTCAACTAAAGAGAGAATGTTTATACCCATTTAATGGATTTCTACGACATTTTTGGAGGGACAAAGGACAATGCCAGGAAGTATGAAGATCTTATTTTAGGTCTTTTTAGATCAAAGATTGAATTTTAATAATCTTTCAACTGCATCGTCGAGCGTACTTTCTTTTTTTGAAAAACAAAACCTCAGGACCTTATTTTCTTTTCCTTTTTTATAGAAAGCTGATACCGGGATGCTTACAACCCCCGCCTCTTTTGTAAGGCGAAGGGCAAAATCATTTTCTTTTTCATCACTGATGTCAGCGAAATTATAGAGTTGGAAATAACTTCCATGCGAAGGAAGAGCTTTGAATTTGGTTTGCCCCATTAATTTTTCAAAATAATCCCTCTTTTTTTGCAAAAAAGTTCCCAGTTGCAGGTATACGCTTTTTTCTTTTAAAAATTCTGCAAGGGCATATTGTACAGTAGAGTTGCAGGAAAAACAGTTGAACTGGTGAACTTTCCTGAATTCACTCATTAAGGGCTGCGGAGCAATACAATAACCTATTTTCCAGCCGGTGCAGTTATATACTTTACCAAAGGAAAAGCAAACGAAACTTCGATCAAAAAGCCCAGGATATTTCAGGATACTTTCATGCTGAATTCCATCAAAAATTATGTGCTCATATACCTCATCGCTCAGAATTAGAATGTTTGTGCCTGACACAATTTTTTCAAGCTGCTCCAAATCACTTTTATCGAGAACACTCCCCGTGGGATTGTGTGGGGAGTTGATCATGATCATTCTTGTTGAAGGGGTAATGTTTTCCTTTACAAGATCCCAGTCGATTTTATAACCCGGGTACATTAGGGGGAGAAGTACTGGTTTAGCCCGGTTAATTTCTATATTGGGAATATAACTATCGTATGCCGGCTCAAAAACAATTACCTCGTCATCCGGCTGCAAAACCGAAGTAAGCGCGGTATAAATGGCATAAGTTGCACCGGGAGTTATGGTAATTTCCGTTTCAGGATCAATTTTTTTCTGATATAAAAAAGATACTTTCTCTTCGATACTTTCTCTCAATATATCGAGCCCGTTCATATGAACGTATTGATTGTGCCCCTCTGTCATTGCCTTATTTACCAGGTGAATTAAGGTTTCATTCATTTGAAAATCGGGAAATCCCTGGCCGAGGTTTATAGCATTGTGTTTGATAGCCAAAGAACTCATTACAGAAAAAATGGTTTGGCCCGTATTTGGGAGCTTGCTTTTAATTGAGAGCGGTTGCAAATGGATTGTTTTCACCAAAAATATACAATCCTTTATATAAAAAATATACAGCCTTTTTGAGGGGATAAGCTAAAAGATAATAGTAGGGTTCCTGTTAATTACAGGTATTTCTCTCCTTTATTTCGTTTTACTTCAGAAAGGTATTCTTTAATATGCTGTTCTTTATCTTTTTTACAAATAAGCAAGGCATCTTCTGTGTCAACGACGATAAAATCGTCAAGGCCCTGTAAAAGGATAAGTTTATTACGATAAGAATGAACAATGTTTTTTGTTGAATCGAATACAATTACATTCTCACCCGTAACCGCATTTTCCATATAATCTTTTTCAAGATTTTCATAGGCGCTGCCCCACGTTCCCAGGTCACTCCAGCCAAAAGCAGATGGAATTACATAAACATTATCAGCCTTTTCAAGTATTCCGTAATCGATAGAAATATTTACGCAAAGAGGGTAAATTAATTCGATAGCGGCTTTTTCCCCGGATGTTATCAAATCTTTTTTTACACCATCAAAAACCTCGTGGATCTCTGGAAGGTATTTTTCAAAAGCCTTAATAATGCTTTCGGTGCGCCAAACAAAAATTCCCGCATTCCACAAAAAATCCCCGCTGATCATAAATTTTCTTGCAAGCTCTATATCAGGTTTTTCGGTGAAAGTTTTTACTTTATAAATATTATCCTGAACAGCAACTTCTTCATGCTGAATATAACCATATCCCGTATTTGGCTGAAGTGGTTTTATACCCAGGGTAACCAGGGCGTTATTTTTTTCTGTAAACTCAAGCGCTTCGAGGCTTACTTTTATAAAGGAAATATTATCTGAAATAAGGTGATCTGCCGGCGCACAAATTAAATTACTTTTTGGATTCAACTGGTGCAGCTTATAAGAAATATAAGCAACGCAGGGAGCTGTATTTTTGCGGGACGGCTCGCATAAAATATTTTCCGGCCTGAGCAATGGCAGTTGTTCTGCTACAATTTCTTTGTATTGAGAGGAGGTAACTACATAAATGTTATCATTCGGAATGTATTGCGCAAAGCGTTCAAAGGTTGACTGGATCAATGTTTTTCCATGATTCAATAAATCAAGAAATTGTTTTGGATAATCCATCCTGCTTACCGGCCAGAACCTGCTTCCTATTCCGCCAGCCATAATTGCTACATAATTATTCTCATTCATTTCCTGTAAAATTAAATTATTCCTTCCCGCACAAGATCGTGCAAATGTACAATACCCGCATACCTGTTGTTTTCAGTTACTACCAATTGTGTTATATTTTTTTTGCGCATGAGATCAAGTGCATCAACAGCAAGCTCAGCGCTTTCAATAGTTTTAGGATGTAACGACATAATGTCCTTTGCCTTCACATCCGCCGGCGAAAGACCCTTCTCAAGCATTCTTCTTAAGTCACCGTCGGTTATTATACCCAAAACATTTTCCTCTTCGTCAAGAATAACGGTGGCGCCTAAACGCTTTTTAGTGATTTCTATTATAACATCTTTTAAAAGACTGTCGGATTTTACAGCTGGTTTTTCATTGTTAACGGAAAGATCGCTAACCCGCAGGTAAAGCTTTTTACCCAGGGTTCCGCCCGGGTGAAATTTAGCAAAATCTTCTGTGCCAAAACCTTTCATTTCCATAAGACAAATTGCCAAAGCATCACCCATCACGATCTGTGCTGTCGTACTGCTGGTGGGCGCCAGGTTATTAGGACAGGCCTCTTCTGCAACGGTTGTATTCAATACGATATCCGCGCTTTTTGCCAGGTAGCTTTGTATATTACCACACATGGCAATAATGGTATTTTTAAAGTTCTTAATGAGGGGTACTAAAACTTTTATTTCCGGGCTGTCCCCGCTTTTACTGATGATCATTACCACATCATGCAGCTGCACCATACCAATATCCCCATGAAGAGCATCTGCGGCATGTAAAAAGACTGATGGTGAGCCTGTGCTGTTAAGAGTTGCTACAATTTTTTGCGCAACAATGGCACTTTTACCTATTCCACTTACAACAAGACGGCCCTTGCACTGGTTAATAGTTGTTACAGCTTTTTCAAAGTCTTCATTTATTAAACCGGAAAGCTCACTGATGGAACGGGCCTCAAGCTCAATTGTTTTTTTTGCAGATGAAATAATACTTTTCATTCAATAGAGGTATCAAAAAGAAATCAATATTATAAATATACCGGCTCCAAAGCTTCAAAAAAGAATGCAAACCTACTCTAAATGGATGGTAGGACAAAGTAAAAGGATTTCGGTGGCTAACAAATTTCTTCGTATCTTAACCACAAGAAATCAATTAAAAAAAAGTTATAATATCCAAAACACTTTTTAACAAATGATTTTATACCTCATTTAAATTAACTTTGAAACCCTTTCAAAAAATAAGCCGGGAAGAAAAGAAAGTCATGCCTACAACAAAAAAAAGATCAAAAAAAAGTCTGGTAAAACCATCTTTGAAAATTCAAGCAACCGATCAAAAAGAACCTATAACTCTCACAGCCCATCTTCAGCAAAATTTTGGTTTTGATGTATTTAAAGAGCCACAGGAAGCTATTATCAAATGCCTTTTAGAGGGCAGGGACACATTTGTAATTATGCCGACAGGTGGCGGCAAAAGTCTTTGCTACCAGTTACCGGCTATTATCAGTAAAGGGTGTGCTATTATTGTATCCCCGCTTATCGCGCTTATGAAAAACCAGGTTGACCTGGTAAGGGGTTACAGCAGTACTGATAATATCGCCCACTTTTTGAACAGCACTTTGAATAAAGGACAACAAAAGGCGGTGAAAGAAGATCTTGTTTCGGGAAAAACCAAAATGCTGTATGTGGCTCCTGAAACACTTACAAAAGAAGAAAACGTTGAATTTTTCAAAGACCTCGTGATTTCTTTCTTTGCGGTTGATGAAGCACATTGTATAAGCGAGTGGGGGCACGATTTCAGGCCCGAATACCGAAGGCTTAGGGAAATTATGGACCAGATAAATGAAAAGGTACCGGTAATTGCATTGACTGCCACGGCAACACCTAAAGTGCAAAGCGATATTGTAAAAAATCTGGGCTTGCGTGATCCTAAAATATTTATTTCTTCATTTAACCGGTCTAACCTTTATTACGAAGTACAGCCTAAAATGAAAAAAGATCAGACAGTGAAAAGCATTGTCCGGTTCATTTCTCAAAACCAGGGCAAGAGCGGCATTATTTATACGCTTAACCGCAAAACGACAGAGGAGCTTGCCCAGATGCTTATGGCAAATGGAATCAAGGCTGTTGCCTATCATGCAGGCCTTGATTCCAAATTAAGGGCAAGGCGGCAGGATGAGTTTTTAGGTGAAGAGGTGCAGGTAATTGTTGCCACTATTGCATTTGGAATGGGAATAGATAAGCCGGATGTGAGGTTTGTGATTCATTATAATATACCCAAGTCTATCGAGAATTATTACCAGGAAACCGGGCGTGCCGGCCGCGATGGCCTGGAAGGGAAATGCATCTTGTATTATTCACATAAAGATGTTTCGAAGCTGGAGCATTTAATGCGGGACAAATCATTAAGCGAAAGAGAAGTAGGAGGACAGTTAATTAACGAAACGGTTGCTTATTCGGAAAGTGCAGCATGCCGCAGAAAAATATTGCTTAACTATTTTGGAGAAATATACGACACCGAAAATTGCGGGGGAAAATGTGATAATTGCAAAAATCCAAAAGAACTCCATGAAGCAAAACCAGAAACCCTGCTTGCCCTGAAGGCAATAAGGGCCCTGAAAGAATGCTTCCCGATTACTTATATGCTTGCGATTATCCTGGGGAAACCGAATCCGCAAATAAAAATGTACCGGCATGATGAACTTCCAGTATTTGGGAGCGGGAAGGAGAATGATGAGCATTATTGGAATTCATTACTCAGGCAAATGTTGCTGGAGAATCTTATTAAAAAAGATATAGAAGATTATGGCGTTTTGAAGATTACTCAAAAAGGGGAATCATTTTTAAAGAAGCCATCTTCTTTTAAGATTGCTTTAAATCATGTTTTTGAGGATACCGGTGATGAAGATGAAGAAGCCGGGGATGGCGAAGCGGTTGCAGCAGATGATAAGCTTTTGGAGTTATTAAAAACCGTGCGCCAGCAGGAAGCAAAGAAACGCAACCTTCCCCCATTTGTTATATTCCTGGAAACTAGCCTTTTGGATATGGCAACACTATATCCAACAACATTAAAGGAACTGGAAAAATGCCAGGGTGTGAGTGTTGGTAAAGCGATGAAATTCGGTAAGCCCTTTGTTAACGTGATAGCAAAATACGTAGAAGAAAACGAGATAGAGAAGCCGGATGATTTTGTGATGAAAAGTGTAGTGAACAAAAACAGCAATAAAGTTTTCATCATCCAGAATGTAGATAAAAAAATGCCCCTGGAAACTATTGCAAAGCATAAAACATTAAAGCTGGAAGAACTGCTGGAAGAAATGGAGACCATTGTTGCCAGTGGAACGAAGCTCAATCTTGACTATGCGATAGAAGATCTTGTAGAAGAATATGAAAGAGAAGAGATCATTGATTACTTCAAAGGATGCCAGACATCCAGCCTTGATACAGCGCGTGAAGAACTTGCTGACGGGAATTACACTATTGAGCAATTAAAAATTATGCGTATAAAATTTTTATGCGAATACGGAAATTAGTCCGTTCTTCAACTAAACAAACCTTAAAAGCACGGAATAAATTTGAATTTTTATTTCAGGTGAATAATTCTATTTTTGCCGCCCAAAGGTGCGGTAGCTCAGTCGGTAGAGCAAAGGACTGAAAATCCTTGTGTCGGCGGTT
>JBDTZL010000411.1:0-25638 GCA_040005125.1 Ginsengibacter sp. | reverse complement strand
AATGTATAAAAGTGCCGGAAAATCAATTCACTTTTTTACTCCTTGCGCAGTATACTATTTCAAAAGTAAACCCGGAAATATCCGATTTGGATATTATACAATTGGCAAATCATGAAGATGCGATTATAATAACTATGGACAAAGATTTTGGAGAATTAGTATTTAAAAAGCACTCATCGCAAAAAGGTATTTTACTATTAAGATTAGAAGATGCGGTTGCTGAAGAAAAATTATCAGCAATTCAAAATATTTTCCCAAATCATTCTTCTCAAATAAAGAATAATTTTTGTGTTCACCAAAATGGCAGGCTCCTAATCAGAAAATAATGTTTATGACTGAAAACGCTTCTACATTTAAAGCAAAAAGCACCGTTAAAAGTGCAGATCTTGAACACCGCCAAAAAATAAACTTCAATATTGGCAGGTATAATGCCATGGTTCCGCAAGGCAAGGAGCAATTCATAAATACCGATCTTGCGAGAGAGCGGGCAAAAAATATCAAGTGGAGAGCGCTTGAAACACTCGACCAGCAGCTGGAAGAATTCGAAATGAATTTCACCAAACGCGGCGGAAAAGTTATCTGGGCCGAAAACTCACAGGAAGCCTTAGACGAAATACTCAATATCTGCAAAGAAAAAAACTGCAGAACCATTGTGAAAAGCAAGAGTATGGTCACAGAAGAAATTCACCTGAATAAATTTCTTGAAAAAAATGATATAGAAAGTGTGGAAACTGATTTGGGAGAATACATTCAGCAATTGGACGGCGAACCTCCTTATCATATTGTAACCCCGGCAATGCACAAAAGCAAAGAAGATGTTGCGAAGCTTTTTGAGGAAAAGCTTGGGACGGTCTCCAATCTTTCACCTCAGGAACTGACATTGGTTGCCCGGCAGAAATTAAGAGAAAAATATACAGAGGCGCAAATAGGAATTACCGGGGCCAATTTTATTATCAGTGATATTGGAGCCATATCCATAACAGAAAATGAAGGCAATGCCCGGTTAAGCACTGCATGGCCAAAAACGCATATTGCCATCGTAGGAATTGAAAAAGTAGTGTCCTCTCTTACAGACCTTGCTTTGCTTTGGCCATTACTGGCAACATATGGAACAGGGCAGAGGGTTACAGTTTACAACAGTATCATTTCGGGGCCAAAACAACCCGGCGAAACTGACGGGCCTGAAGAAATGTATGTGATATTACTGGATAATAACCGTTCCAATATTTTAGCAAATCCCAAACAACGCGAAAGCCTTTATTGCATCAGGTGTGGCGCCTGCCTTAATGCATGCCCTGTTTATAAAAATATTGGCGGGCATAGTTATGGCGCTACTTACAGCGGGCCAATCGGAAGTGTCATCACTCCACATTTGCAGGGTATGGATGAATATAAGCACCTGAGCTTTGCATCATCCTTATGCGGGAGTTGCACAGAAGTTTGCGCAGTAAAAATTAACCTGCATGAACTATTGTTGCTCAACCGAAAGGAAAGTGTTGAACAGGGATCCGTGACCTTTTCAGAGAAGGTCGCCTGGAAGCTATGGAAAAATACATCGTTGAAAAGAGGCCTTATGAATATGGGAAGCAGTGGCTTGAAAACCAAAGTGGTCAATAAATTATTCAAGGACTGGAATAAACACCGGGCAGAGCTTCGTTTCAGCGAAAAGACCTTCAATGAAATGTGGAAGGAGAGATTAAAACTGAAAGACTAACCATGTAATATTTACAACCATGCGTGCCTCCGTTAATGTTTAAAATGCCGCAAGCCGGTAAGTACCATCACGAGGTTATGTTGCTTACAATATTCAATGGAGTCTTTATCTCTTATAGAGCCACCGGGTTGTATAAACGCGGTAACGCCTGCTTCGTGAGCAATTGTAACACAATCATCGAAAGGGAAAAAAGCATCACTGGCAACAACCGCATTTTGTAAATCAAAATTAAATTGCGATGCCTTGGCAATCGCCTGCTTCAAAGCGTCTATGCGTGAAGTTTGTCCGCATCCTTTGCCAACAAGCTGCTTATCTTTTACCAATGCAATGGCATTACTTTTTAAGTGCTTGCAAATAAGATTGGCAAATATCATATCTTCTTTTTCCTGTGTTACAGAATCTCTGCCGCCAACTTCGTTCCATTCTGCAAAATTTCCCATATCAATATCCTGGATTAATAATCCATTTAATAATGTTTTTGTTTGCTGCGATTCTTTTGGAAATTCTTTTAATTTCAAAATAATCCTGTTCTTTTTTACCTGGAGAACAGGCAATGCATCTTTATCAAAAGCGGGAGCTATCAACACTTCAAAAAATAGATCCTTAAGTGCCTCTGCAATATTTTTATCTACCGGGGAATTTGAAATTAATACGCCTCCGAAAGCACTTTCCGGATCGCCTGCAAGCGCCGCAGCAAAAGCTTCCGATACATATTGCCTTTGAGAAATACCGCAAACATTGGTATGTTTTATTATTGCAAATGTGCTGTTCAAAGAAGTACTTTCCTTAAACTCGCTCATTAGTTGCAATGCAGCATCTACATCAACTATATTGTTATAAGAAAGTTCCTTACCATGCAACTGCTCAAAGATTTCATAGATATTCCCGGAAAATGAAGCCTGCTGGTGTGGATTCTCTCCATAACGCAACGCTTTCTTATTTGCAGCAAATGGGTTTACAAAAGATGTTTTGTTGAAGTAATTCGAAATAGCCATATCATAGCCTGAACAAATGTCAAATGCTTTGGCAGCAAATTTCTTTCTTTCTTCCAAAGATGTTTCTGCTTTTTTCTCCGATAAGATATTTTCAAGATCCACATAATTGCCTTTATCGGCTATTACCAATACATTTTTAAAATTCTTGGCCGCGGCCCTTATCATGGATGGCCCGCCAACATCTATTTTCTCTATGATCACCTGTTCATCATCCGCCGATCGCACAGTTTCTTCAAAAGGATACAAATCAACAATTACGAGATCAATTCCGGGGATATTATATTGCTTCATTTCTTCCAGGTCGCTTTCCATTTCCCTTCTTCCCAAAATACCCCCGAATACTAATGGATGGAGTGTCTTAACTCTTCCTCCTAAAATTGACGGAAACCCCGTGAGGGATTCAACAGGTACACAATCAACACCTTCCCCTTCGATAAATTTTTGTGTGCCACCGGTTGTATAAATGGTAATGTTTTGTGCTTTTAAAAGCCTTACGATATTCTGCAAACCCTCTTTATAATAAACTGAAATGAGCGCAGATTGTATTTTTTTTTGCATTAGATGTGATAAGAAATTAGAGCTTTAGAGATCGGTTATAAATGCACCCTGCCCGGGAACAGAATGAAAACGCAAATGTAATTCTTCACAGTCTTTTTTCCATTTGTCAATTTTCCACAAAGAGTTAGAACCATCAAACACATAGGTGTGGCAGTTAAAAACCTTTGCAAGCACCGGTATAAAAATTTTTGGGTTTTTTGAAATTATTATATAATCGACGTATATCTTTTCTGCCAAAGGCAAATAAGCGATCGCAGAATCAATAATTAAAATTCTTTTATCATGAAACTGGTAAAAATTATTATGCCGGTATAAGGTGGCTTCTTTATCTTCCCCGGTAGTAAGCAAAAAAGAAATACGCCCGGGTTTTAAATTAAAATTCTGTAGCAGCCCATCAATAACTAAATCGCTATCGCCAATAAAATTATAAGCGTTGCCGTCTATAAAATCAATCGCCTTATGGTCAGGAACATTGTACACAATTATTTTTTTCTGATTTGAAAAGCTCCATTTTTTTAAAGTGACTATTGCCGAAAAAAGCAAAGCGCTGCAAATTCCCAGTTTAAAAGCCAGTTTCTCCTTTTTAATAAGCCAGTATAGAAAAATAATAATAACTATGTAGAGCAAAATTGTTTCTGCTACAGTTGTTGAAAACCCATTCCACAATGAAAACGGGAGTGCATTTATGAAAAGAATAACATGGTTCAAAAGCCATATTGAAGCTGTAAGTGCCTTGCCAAGATACAATGCAACAAAATGTAATGGTGAAATAATTACCAGAAGAATGCATCCATAAAGTATGCACATAGCCAATGGGATTGCAATAATATTAGATAATAAAAACAACAAAGGAACCTGATGGAAATAATAGAGACATGCCGGTAATGTAAAAAGCTGTGCCGACAATGATACAGATCCGATTTTCCATGCTTCATTCAATATTTTATTATTGAAATAAAGCCAGTTATAAATATATCGTTGCGAGATAACAATACCTGTAACAGCAAGATAGGAAAGCTGAAAACCTGCATCCCACAAGGTGAAAGGGTCATAGCAAAGTAAAACAAAAGCCGATGAAGCAAGTGAATTAAAAATGGAAGTGTTTTTATTAAATGTTTTTCCGGTAGCGATAAAACTAAACATCACCACTGCACGTAATACAGGAGGTGAGGCACCGGTTAATAATGAAAAAAACCATAAAGAAAATAGTATAAAGATGAGCCGGATAATTTTAGAATTTTTAATAAACGGAATTTTGCCGGTTATCCACAGGAGCAAAATGTAAATCAATCCAAGGTGCAATCCTGCAATCACGATTAAATGTATGACTCCTGCATTACTATATGCCTGGACCAGGTCCTTATCAAGATCTACTTTATATCCAATAAGCATCGCCTCCGCAAGTGACGATTCATCATTTCCATTAATATACTTATTCAGCACATTTACAATGAACTCCCGGGTTTTAAAAATAATAAGCTGATAATAAGAAACGTTACGATCTTTCAACAAAACCCAATCATTTTTTTTTAGATAGCATTGATGGAAGATTTGCCGAAAAGCACAATAACGTTGATAATTAAACTCTGCGGGGTTCCCGGAGTTCTTTATCTCAGTAAGTCCTTTTTTGATGATGATCTTATCTCCATACCCGGGACTGCTTAATGAAGAATCCTTGGCAAAATAGATCAGTACGTTTCCTTTGGCACCGTAAACAGAATCTTTTTTAATAATTGCCCCAACAGCCGCGATGGCTTTGTAAGATTTATTTTTTTCAATTGGTGGCTCACTTATAGTCGCAATAATGCAGGAGGCACTATCAGAATAGTTTCCATACCAGGTTGCATGATTGCGAATATCTTTTTGCCAGGTAAGGAAAAGCCCGGCATTAATCATAAAAAGGGTAACAATGATTCCCTGGAATAACCGTAATTTATAACGGTAAGACAAGGGTAAAATTCTGAAAGAAACATAGGCTGAGATCAAGGTTGAAAATAAAACAACAATGGCCCGGATATGAAAATTGCAATACAATTCCAGGATAATTCCCGCAATAAGCGGAAGCAGGAGACGCAGGAACGGCGCTTTTTTCCAGATATATATTTTATATGCCCTTGCCATGTAACAATGCGGTTAATTGCGAAAAGTATACTCAATTAAATGTAATTGCGATAGATTGGCGGTGGGTTTCTCAAAAGAGAAGAATCAATTAGAGATTCTGAAGATATAGCTTTAATTGATGATTTTATAATACTTCAGGAAGTAAGACTAAAAATTTTGGGACAGCAGTTCTGTGTTATGGATGAAATGGCCTAAAGTGGTCATACAATCCGATAGCTACAGGATCGCATAATTCGTATAATTCATGTACAAAAAATTCAAGTAATAGCAACACAATATAGCTTACAACCCGGGTAAATTACACAACATACCACCTGCTCCCTTTATCGGTTGAATAAGAAAGCCCGTTACTCATTACATGAACTTCTTTCCCGGTTTTTGCATCAATATAATTTTTTTGCTCATATACTCTTATACCATTATTTTCTCTTGTTAGATACATTATTAATGCATTAAGTGTTGGCGGAATATCGTGCAGCCATTGTTCCTCGCTTTCTTTTACAAATGCCTGGCTCATAGTTTTCATTATTTATTTGTAAAGATAGAAATATGCCACGACCGGGCATTTAAATTTGCATGCCAACAATTCAATTTACATTTCCAGATTTGCGAAATTGGATTTCGCTAGAAAAAAACTTTAATGAAAAATTGAAACTATGGGGCTATTTAACAGAAGGCTCCTGTGAAAACAGGAGCCGTTTACCAAACTAATTTCTTATGAGAAAAATTTCTAAATAAGAATTATGTTCGCTTCAGGATATTTTCAGTCATGGGTTTCTTGATGACTTAGCGGGACAGAATGATTGTACGATAATTTTTAATGAATTTATATTTTTTTCATCCCGGATTGTTTTTAGCGAATGTATTTGGAATACAAAGATGAAAAAAAACCAGCTAAGTTTCGTTACATAATTCTATAAATAAGTTACATAATTCACATGTTCTCCAGGGCAACACGTCTTTTATGCTTGAGCTTCTTAAAATGGGAAGGCGTTAACCCTGTGACTTTTTTGAATTGGTTGGACAGATGAGCAACACTGCTGTAATGCAGCTTCTCAGCGATTTCCGTAAGACTCATCTCATCATACACCAATAACTCTTTTACTTTTTCAATCTTATGCGAAATGATGAAATGCTCAATAGTAATACCCACAACTTCTGAAAATAAATTAGCGAGGTAGGTATAATCCTGGTCGAGTTTATCACTTATGTAAGCAGAATAATTTGTCTTGGGAAGCTCATCGGCATAATGAACCATTTCAACAATAACATTTTTAATTTTTTCAATAAGCGTACTTCGCTTGTCATCCATCAGCTCAAGGCCCCATTTTATCAAGGCAGCTTTTAGTGCATCATGTTTTTCATCCGATATTTTCCGAAAAAGAACTACCTCGCCCAACTCAACAGTTTTATATTCAAGCTGGAGTTTTTCAAGCTCGGACTTAACCAACATTTTACAACGAATGCTTACCATATTTTTGATAAAGATTTTCATAGCACTCTTTTTGGCAAAGTCAACCCCGATAATTGGTGAAAAAGTGAAATTATTAAATTATATCTCAGAGTTTGCAACTGTATTTTTATAATATATAGTACTCAAGCTTTAACCAAGTAACGATTTATAAATATTTATTCTATCGTGTTTTCTGCTGAAGAGAACACCCCATACATTAAATTTTATGATTCTATTATAGTGCCGGTTATTATCCCATGACAAATAACGGGGGTGGTTAATTGTATCCTGCCGGTATACCACCTGTCATCTCATTCTTAAAATAATACTATAATAACCCGGTGCGTGCACCTTTTAAAATTTAAATATTCTCCTTTCGCCCCTGCGATGTACGCACGATTCTATATTTCTTTCTTAACATTTTTATGATAAGTATATTAACATTCCCTTAGTATACCCGGGCAACAAAATTCTATCTCATAAACTGAAACTTTTTAAACAATTTAAAATTACAATTATGAAAAAAATTCTTACACTTTTGTTCTCCCTTGGTGCATTTGCAACCTCATTTGCCCAATACAATCACCAACAAAATAATGACGACAGAAATTACCGTACTGAAAGCAGAAGGGACGATCAGTATGCAAATTCATCCGCTGACAATCGAAACTATAGCACGGAGTGGCGCCATTTCAGCCATGGAAATATTTTCTCTGCAAAAGAAAGAGATTTCCAGATCGAAAAAATAAACCGTGATTTTACTTTCCGGGTAGAGGCAATACAATGCGACCGTTATCTCAGGCGTCGTGAGAAAAAGGCAGCTATCAGGAACGCCGAAATAGAAAGATCAAGGCAAATACAACTGGTAAATGTAAGGTTTAATTGTAGGTATTAAACCGGTATTCCGCGAAAATATAACCCCATAACCAGCCCCGCTTTGCGGGGTTTTTTTTGTGCGCGTTTCCCGTAGACCGGTGGTCATCAAATACTTTTTTAGAAAGCTAACTTATTATGCTTTATTAAATAAGGAAGTATAATTTATATCATTACTGTTATGTATCGTTCTTTATACCATCTTTGCCGATACGATAATATTGCTTCAATAATTTGGATCTAATTTTGAGTGCTAACGAAGAAGTTATGAATTCTAAAAAACCCCGTAAATATTTTATTACAAAAAAAGTCGATGCTTTTTTCCTGAACCTGTATCTCCCGTTTCAATTTATTCTTCGATTTTTTAAGGAAGTTTTCAAGCCTCCGTTTGAATTTAAAGAAATCATAAGGCAGTGTTATGAAGTGGGCTACAAGTCGCTACCTCTTATAACACTTACCGGCTTTGTAACCGGACTTGTCTTCACGAAGCAATCCCGCCCATCCCTGGCCGAATTTGGTGCCAGCTCATGGTTACCTTCACTGGTAGCCATAGCCATCATTCGGGCTTTGGCTCCGCTGGTAACTGCATTAATCGGTGCAGGAAAAGTGGGATCCAACATCGGGGCCGAATTAGGTTCCATGAAGGTAAGTGAGCAAATAGATGCTATGGAAGTTTCTGCGGCAAATCCATTCAAATTTTTAGTGGTGAGCCGCGTAGTGGCTACGACGCTCATGATACCTATGCTAACCTGCTACATGGGCGCAGTAGCTATGCTGGGCGCATTTATGAATGTTCATCAAAATGAACTGACCAGCTTCATTTCGTTCTTTCAGCAGGCATTTGAAAAAATCTCTTTTCTTGATATTTTCTCTTCCCTGATAAAAAGTATTGTATATGGATTTACCATTGGCATTGTAGGATGTTATAAGGGATATAATGCTACCCAGGGAACGGAAGGTGTCGGTAAAGCAGCCAATGCCTCTGTGGTTGTTTCTATGTTCCTGGTTTTTGTTGAAGAAATTCTTATTGTCCAAATTACAAATAGCATAAGGTAGTGTAAGTTATTAGTCACCATGGAAAACGATCTACACGATATTAATAAAAAAGAAATAGTAATCTCCATAAGGGATCTCTATAAATCATTTGGCGACAATAATGTGTTGCAGGGAATAAACCTCGATGTATATAAAAGAGAAAATGTTGTGGTGCTTGGCCGTTCGGGAACCGGCAAATCTGTATTGATAAAAATCGTATGTGGCTTGCTTACGCCTGATAGCGGTACAGTTAATGTGCTGGGAAAAGAAGTAGACCAGTTAAACTACAGGGAGCTTCGGGAACTCCGGTTGAAAGTTGGTTTTTCCTTCCAGAGCAGCGCCTTGTACGACAGTATGAGTGTAAGGGAAAATCTTGCATTTCCGTTGGTAAGAAATGCAAGGAATATGACACACCCGGAGGTAACACATGCAATTGAAGGCGTGCTTGAAGATGTTGGATTGTCCCAAACAATTGACCAAATGCCATCGGAACTTTCAGGCGGGCAGAGAAAACGCATTGGGATTGCACGTACTCTTATACTCAACCCCGGGATCATGTTGTATGACGAACCCACTGCAGGCCTTGACCCCATAACGTGTATTGAAATAAATAAGCTCATTAACCACGTGCGTGAAAAATTTAATACCACTTCTATTGTTATTACTCATGACCTCACCTGTGCAAAATCCACAGGCGACCGTATAGCGATGTTGCTGGATGGAAAATTTTTAAAACAGGGTACTTTTGAAGAACTCTTTAATACTGACGATGAAAGGATACAAAATTTTTATAATTATAACTTTATTAATCAGAAATGAAATCTACCAATAACAAAAGAGCCATAATCGTTGGCATATTTATATTTCTCGGACTTGCCATTTTAATTATAACCATTCTCACACTTGGCTCACAGCATAAAACGTTTGAAAAATCCGTAACCATAAAAGCGGTTTTTGACGATGTAAACGGGTTACAAAAAGGTAATAATATCTGGTTCTCAGGAGTAAAAATCGGAACTGTAAAAAGAATATCAATTTCAGGAAACGCAAAAGTGGAAGTTAGCATGGATATCGAAGAACATTCTCACCAGTTTATTCGTAAAGATGCAAAAGCGAAGATTAGTACCGATGGATTAATCGGTAATAAGATAGTAGTAATTTATGGTGGTTCACTACAGGTGCCTGAAGTTGAATCGGGTGACGTTTTGGGCATAGAAAAATTACTGAGCACCGATGAGATGATGGCCACTCTTGCCAAAAATAATGATAACGTTCTCGAGATAACCAACGGCTTTAAGGTAATAAGTAAAAGGCTGGTAGATGGGCAGGGAACCTTAGGTAAATTAATGACTGACGAAACCATGGTAAATGATCTTAATGCCACTGCGGTTACATTAAAAAGAACGGCTCTAAACCTGGAGAAGCTTTCGTTAAATGTGGCTGCCTACACTGCAAAACTCAGCACAAATGGATCGCTGGCCAATGACCTGGTAACCGATACCGTTATCTTTAGTAAACTAAGATCATCGGTTCAGCAACTTCAGCAAATAGCGGAAACATCAAAGGCTGTTGTTGATAATTTAAAGACATCAACCAATACTTTAAATGATGGATTAAATAACAAAAACGCACCGGTTGGTATGTTGCTTCACGATGAGCAGGCAGCAACAAATATAAAAACCACCTTACAAAATTTACAGTCTGGCACAAAAAAACTGGATGAAGACCTTGAAGCGCTTCAACATAATTTCTTATTGCGTGGCTTTTTCAGGAAGAAAGCAAGAAATGAAAAAGCAGACAGCACAAGGAAATAATTATAAATAATTTATAATAGCGTTAAAGAGTCCAAAAATTTCCCCACTTACGTATATTCGAAAATCCTCTATGGATTGTTTTCGCAGCTCTGATAATTATTTTTTTGGGGGCAGATCAAATGCGATGGCCTCATGTTCGAAATGACCTTTGTGCGATCCATCGCAAAATGGTTTATTATTTGACAATCCGCAACGGCAAATAGATACTATTTCTCTTCCGCCAAGCCCATACACATTTCCGTCTTTGTCTACAATTTCAAAATCACCTTCAATCCTGAGTGAACCATTATTGTTTGGAGTAATTCTTGTTTTAGCCATATAACTTTATAATTAGTGGGCAAATTTAGTAAAATTTAAAAGGTCATTTTTTTTAATAAGCTAACTCGATAAAAAAGGAACTACTGGAATTGATTTATATTCATAGACTTAAAATTTCAATGGTGTGAACAAGCCTCTAAAATATACGCTCAGGGCGTTTGGAATATTGTTGGGCATTTTATTTCTTTTATATATTGTCTTATATATATATGTTTCCTCTAATAAAAAATCCATCATAAAACAGGTTACACAGGATATTGGTAAAAAATTAAATGGAACTGTATCTATAGGAGATGTAGAACTGAGTTTTTTCAGGTCATTTCCGAAAGTATCTGTGTTGCTCCATAATGTTTCTGTTACCGATACCATGTTTGCCCGGCATCATCATCCTTTTTTCCAGGGTGAAGAAATTTATGCAGAGCTAAGTATCATGAAGCTCATAAAAAAAGAGTCGGCTGTTAATGGCCTCAAAATAGAAAGGGCGGCTCTCTATTTGTTTACAGATACGAGCGGCTATACCAATGCTTATTTGTTTAAGCCAAAAAAAGATTCATCTTCTTCCGGCGGAGAAACTACCCATACAAAAACAGAATTAAAATCCGTTGTTCTTAATAATGTGCGCATAACAATTGATGACAGGAAACAGGAAAAATTTCATGATATTGTCATCAGCGATTTAAATATTAAGCTGGATGATGCAGATATTGAAACCATCTTTTCTGCAAAGGCAAACATAATGGTTCATAGCCTGGCATTTAATCTACCTATGGGCAGCTTTATCAAAGAAAAAAGATTTGAGGGAGATTTTGATTTTAGGTACTTTAAGAGCTCGAAGCGATTGCAATTTGACAGTATTGATGTAAAGATAGGAGGTCATCCGTTTAATATCAGCGGCAGTTTTGATCTCGAAGGGCCCGATCCACAATTTACCATGAGAGTACATACCCGGCAAATCCTTTATTCATTCGCAAAAGCTTTACTAACCAAAAAAGTAGATACGGCATTATCTATTGTTGATCTTGATCAAAAGCTGGATGCAGATGCAAATATCAGCGGGCCATTAAAAGGTGGCGATCCCCTGATATATGTGGCATGGGTCGTAAAAAAATCGCATTTAACCACTCCACTGCTTGATTTTGATGATGCGTCTTTCACGGGGTTTTATACTGATGAAGTTATTAAAGGCGCACCAAGACGTGACCCAAACTCAAAAATTGTCATTAATAATTTTTCAGCATCCTGGAATGGCCTTCCGGTTGCTTCCGGTAATATCGACATCCTGAATTTATATGAGCCGATAATGACATGCGATCTTACCTCAAATTTTCCCCTTACCACCTTAAATGATATGATAGGAAGTAATGTATTAGAGTTACAATCCGGAGATGGTGCCATAAACTTAACCTATAAGGGCCCTCTTGAAAAAAACAACAACACCAATTCTTTCGTCAATGGTGTAGTATCATTTAAAAACGGAAACGTATTGTATGAGCCCAGGGACGTGGAATTGAAAAACGTGAATGGCCGGTTGGTATTTAAAAATTCTGATGTGTTTATTGAAAACCTGCAATGCAATGTGCTGAATAATAAAATAGTAATGGATGGGCAGGCAAAGAACCTTATAACTCTTATTAATACAGATCCTAACAAAGTTACCATTGACTGGAACATTTATTCACCCGTATTAAATTTATCTCCTTTTACTTTTTTATTAAATTCAGGAAAAAAGATTTCATCAGCTAATGCGTCAAAAAGCAAATTGAGAAAGGTAGCTACAAGTATTGATCAGGCATTAGACCAGGGAAGCGTAAATGTAAAGCTGAAAACTCCAAGGCTTATCTATAAAAAATTTGAAGCCACTAATGCAACTGCTACTGTTTCATTATCGCAGGAGAAATATACCATTAACAAGGTAAGTATGGATCACGCCGGAGGCCATATAAATCTTAGTGGCACACTGGCATTATTAAAAGAAAATTACCACCAGGCTATAGTGGATGTATTAATGGATAATGTGGATGTGAATAAAGTTTTTGAAGCTTTCAACAATTTTGGGCAGGATGGAATAAAGGCGGAAAATTTAGAAGGCAAGCTAAATGCAAAAGTAACTGCCTCACTCGAGCTTGATAATAACGGGAAAGCATATCCTAATACTATAGAAAGCGTGGTAGATTTCTCGCTCAAAAACGGGGCGCTCAATAATTTTGAACCGGTAAAAAAGATACAGTCAGTTATATTTAAGAACAGGGATTTTGAGAACATCCGCTTTGCCGAATTGAAGGATCGCCTGGAGATTTCCAACCAGGAAATCAAAATCAACCGTATGGAAATTGAATCCAGTGTATTGTCGATGTATGTAGAGGGAACTTATAGCATGAAGGGTACAACCGATATGAGTATACAGGTTCCACTCAGCAACCTAAAAAAACGCGGTGCAGATTATAAGCCTGAAAATACAGGCACTGATAAAAAAGCGGGCCCCAGTATATTCATCAGGGGCAGGCCAGGGCCTGATGGGAATATCCAGTTTAAGTCGGATATCTTTAATAAATTCAAAAGGTCAAAGGACAAAAAAAGTTGAGCCAATGATAAGCATTAATGGATTGTTATAACCCTCTTAACTAAATTTTTGAAATATAAGTTGATTGATGGAAATGACTAAACAACATCACTTTCTATTCGTGGTTAAAAGTATTACTGAAAACCTCATGAGAAAACTAAAATAGAACCTGACTTAAAAGTGACAGGCGCTAAAGTAATTGAAAAGACCTTTGAAATTAATGAATGCTTATGGGGTGATAATTCACGTGAATATCCCAGGGCTTATTTTTGGATCGTACCCAATTCCGATCGCGGTACTTTAGCAGAACATAAAGATGAATTTAATAAAAAAGTGAACGACTTTTTTACAGTACCTTTCCAAAACAGGTGAAGTGGAACCTTGCTATAGTGTCATTCGCATACCTTACTTTTGACTATTATAATTTTTATGAAAAAACTTAAAGCCCTCAAATATTTTTATCTTCTTTTGATAATCGTGTCGTGCAACAATTCTTCGGCACAAAATCCTGTAAACTGGACCAGCAAAGAGCTTACAGAGCCTTCTGCTTTAGCGGCAATCCTGCAGTCAAACAAAGATGTGCCGGTAATATTTAGTGTGGGGCCGGGGGCGGTAATCCCCAATTCAATTGATATAGGAATGGTGAAAGATGAAAAGAACCTGGCTAAGTTTAAGTACCAAATAAGCAAGCTTTCCAAATCGGCTAACATCTTAATTTATTGCGGCTGCTGCCCCTATGAGCGTTGCCCCAATGTACGTCCGGCAATTGCCCTACTACAAAGCATGCAATTCACCAACTATCACCTGCTTGATCTGCCGCACAATATTAAAACAGATTGGATCGCTAAAGGATACCCGACTACGCAGTAAATTTATTGCCCCGCTTGCCCCGTAGGTCTTATATCATCATCAGCTTCTTTTTCATATACAAGAATTTTAACGCTCCACCCGGGCATGTTATAGTTAAGGGCCACTTCAATTTTAAGGCGCCGTAAATATTTTTCTGCCAGATCCGGCTCAAGAATACTCGAGGCAAAAGACCGGTCGTCATCAGGCGCGTCATAAGCCCCTTTTATTTTACAGGTTTTGCCATTGCTCATGGTAAAATTTGCACCATTAAGCTGGCGATAAATTTGTTTGTATTTTGCTATAGCCTTGTCGTGGTCATCTGTACTCATCATTGTCGCCTGCCAGCTATAAACATTTTGCAAACTTTTGACTTGCGTGATCGTACTCTCTAATGCTCCCTCGGGTAATATTTTACTTTTGTATTCTATTGTACTTTCTGTTTCCGAAATTTTTTCTCCTTTTATATGGAAGAAATGATCATAATAATCCCCGGCCACTTTTACAATGTCAGGAGTAATTACCGAAGTTAATTTGAAAGCAGGAAGCTTGTTTTGTGCAACAACCTGAAGTGCTGAGAGAATAAAAACCAGCAGGCATAGCTTTTTCATAAGGTTATTTTGGATTTTAGAAAATGACTAAATGCGATGATAACCCTAATTTTTCAATCAACCGGCAGGTAAACAATCCACAGGTTGTTAATATCTTAAATATTTCCTTTCTTTTAAAAAAAAAACATGGTACATTTTTTATAAAAGAAGCGATAGTTGCCCCAATAAATAAGGGTCTAACCTCCTTCGCCACCTCTTAAAATTAGTTGCTTTTAGAGGGAATTTTATTATTGAAATATTGCATTTGCCAATAATTTTTTTTATTTTGACTTCACATTAAAGCCTGATATGATGAAAAATTTAACTATTAGCTTTATAGTATTATCTGCTATAGGCTGTAACACTTCAACTGTAAAAGAAACACCCAGCATGCCCGGTGCTTATCTGATGACATCTCAAACCATTAATGATGGCAAAAAAGATACAAAATTAACAAGCCTCAAGCAACTGAAAATTTATACGGATAGCTATTATATGTATGCCCAGGTAAATCCTGATAATTCTGTTTCCGGGTTTGGCGTGGGTTCATATTTTTCAGATTCGGGGATGGTAACTGAAAATGTAATATTCAGCGCCAGGGATACAACATATAATCCAACTCCTGCAAGCTATAAATTAAACATTACAAAAAACCCGGATGGCTATGAACAGATAATTCCTGATATTGTTATTGATTCCCAAAAATCCACCCTCACTGAAGTATACCAGACAGTTGGCACAACTGTAAAAAGCCCATTAGATGGGGTTTGGAAAGAAACGGGGTCTTATATCACCAAAGGAAAAGATACTACTAAGAATGACCGAACACAATTTAAAGCGTTTCATGCCGGCTACTTTATGTTTGGTTCTTCCAATAAAGATTCTGTGTCTAAAAATCATACCGTTATCGGGTTTGGAACTTTTGAAATGACCGGAGATAATAAAATGAAAGAGACAGATCTCAATGCAACATATTCTATAGTAGCAGGCCAGTCGTTTAATATAGATATTGAAATCACGGGTACTGATAATTACAAGCAAACGATTACCCAGCCAGACAGTGCCAAAAGCGTTGAATATTATGAGCGCCTGAAAAAATAAACTAATAATTCGTTTATAACTTTTTGCGCCCACGTTAAGGGGCACTGCCTTCACTTGAACATTGATTATTGAACATTGAGTATTGAATTTTCTAAGTAAAGTTGAAATAAAAAACACTCAATATACAATAATCAACACTCAATATACAAGTTGAAGACAATACCCATAAGACGATTATTTTTCTTTCAGTAATAACCAATACCAAAGAGGGCCTTCTCCCCTGATCTCAATTTCCCCCTGGAAAATAAAACCCAGTCTTCGTAAAATATGTACCGAGTTATTTTCTTCCCGTAAGGTATGTGCCTTAATTCCATCAATATTTTTTGTGAATGCAAAATCAATCAAAGCTTTTGCAGCTTCAGTGCCAATACCCCGGCTTTGAAACCGGGGATGTATTTCGTAACCAATTTCAACATAGTTATCAAAATCCGGGCTTCCTTTGAAACCGCAGCTTCCAATAAGTTTACGTTCCTTCTGTAGTATAATAAAATAGCTGCCCCAGCTTAGATCATCACCCAGTGATTCAAAGAAGCCAATAAGCGCAGGAACAGCATCCCTCGCATCTTTATACGATGTCCAGCTTTCAGGAGTTTCAACATCCAGTAATTTCCCGAGGGAAACATTATCATTTTTTAAAATTGCATCATAATGTTTCCTGGTAAAAGAAATTAAATTCAAACGTTCTGTCGTAATCATTCCCTATCGTTAAGTTAGGTTGTTGTATACTAATGCCATGTTACGTGTAAAATGACTAAGATTATTACACGATCCGATAGCCATCGGATCGTGTAATAAATATTGCGGCAAAACATGGTTAATATAGTACTAAATTAGCTTTTAAAAAACCGCCCCAAACAATTTTATGCAGAATATTTCCCGCAATTTTTAATTTTCTTAACCTCGTTTCTTTTATTTTTAAGATTCAATGAAAACAAATACATGAAAACTATTTTTCTTTCCCTATTCGCATTGAATTGCTTTTCGGGTAATGCGCAACGCTTTTATGAATTCCAGGACACCCGTAGAAAAAATGAATCTTTTGCAAAATTACCTAAGACGGAAATCAGGGCGGACCTGTCCACCTTTACGTTATCCGGTATTGATGAGGCTGTTGGAAAAGAAGAATTAACAAAAATTCCATTTACTACTTTCGGTCCTGATTATATGAACTTTGAAGGTAATAATATTAAGGCCTTCGTTAAGCTTTCCCCTTTTGAATCAGGCAAACATAAACTGGACTATGATGAAAAATATTTAATAAGGATTGACAGGAAAACTTATTATGGCAATTATGGCAACCTTCCAAAAACATACATAAGTAAAATCATTGTAACTGTTGGCACCGATAGTATTATCATACCGCCCGCAGCCTGGTTTGATCTTTATAACCTTAATCTAACGTACACGGATAAAGGCACACTCCGGTCCCGTAATGGAATTTATACATCCAAAGACGGGCACAGGATCTACATTTATCTTTTTTGCAAGGATGGAACCGGCAGCTACGAGGTAACGTGGGTGGTTCAGGATAAAATATATTTGCGGCGGGTGCTTGATTATGGCTTTATGTAACCTGTGGCACGATTATTATATATGTTACATAAATATTTGTAGCATGAACAATTTTTTGAGAACAATAATAGCAGGATGGGGCGCAAAAAAACTTGGCGGCGGATGTATAAGCACTATTATCGTATTTATAATTATTTACTATGCACTAGGCACCTGCAATTCGCATCCTGTACAAACCGGCCCGCAAAAACACTCAGGTGTGAGGCTGCCAACTCATTCCCCTCCTTTGAATTTACATGTAATACCCAATACGCCGAAAATCATTATTAAATATTAGCAGGATTGGTTTTGGCTGTATATCATTACTGCGCTGGCAAAACGATATTCAATATCCGGTTGATGCTTAACAATCATGGACCGGATAAAGAGGAAATAAAACTTCAAAAAAGCTATTGCTTTTAATTACTATGCAGGGCGCCGCCAAATGTTGTCTTAAGAATAAAAAGACGTAAAATGATCACACACATTTCGGCCACTAATTACACGAATTAAGGGAAATTACTGTGTGCATTAATGTAATTCGCATAATCCGTGTAATAAATATAGCGGCAAAATATGGTTAGCACACCACCAGCTATACATTATAAATTCACTCCGCCCGAAGCTTCAATTCTTTGGCCGCTGATCCACCCCGCATCTTCAGAACATAAGAAGGCAACTATTCCACCTATATCTTCTGGCTGTCCTACTCTGCCCAGGGCTGTTTGCGAAGCCATTATAGTTTTTCTCTCCGGGTTGTTACGGATGGCTGCATTATTAAAATCAGTTTCAATTGGGCCTGGCGCGAGCACGTTTGCGGTTATACCTCTTGCACCAACCTCCTTAGCCAGGTACCTCGTAAAAACCTCTATTGCTCCTTTCATGGACGCATACACGGAGTATCCCGGGGCACAAAAGCGGGTAGTGCCTGTTGAGATATTTATGATCCGTCCCTTATCATTCATTATTGGCAATGACTGCTGGGTAAGAAAATAAACACTTTTGAAATGAACATTCATGAACTTGTCAAAATCATTTTCTGTTACTTTTTCAAACGGTATCGTAGCGCCAATGCCGGCATTGTTTATGAGAAAATCAAATTTATCCCTGTCCCATTTGCTTTGCAATATGCCGGCCACATCCTGCAAAAAAGCGGGCAGGGTTTTGAAATCAGATACATCCAGCTGTAAAGCTACGGCCCGTGCCCCATTCGCCTCAATCTCAGCAACCACGGTATCTCCGGCTTCCCTGTTAGAATTATACGTTATGATCACATCATGGCCCTGCTCTGCTAAACGAATTGCCATATTCCTTCCCAAACCGCGACTCCCGCCGGTAATTAATGCAATTTTATTTGTTGACATAGATAACTTTTTTAGTGATTTATAACCAAAAATAAGAAAGGAACGTTTAGTAAATTTAGTTCTGTTTTAATCGGGGTATTTAAAAAAAATTTGGCGCCATGGCAACAACATCAAATAAAATAGAGGTTATAAAAGGAGACATTACAAAAATTATTGTTGATGCTATAGTGAATGCAGCCAACACTTCTCTTTTAGGAGGCGGAGGTGTCGATGGCGCTATTCATCGTGCCGGAGGTATTGCCATCCTCAATGAGTGCCGAATGATCGTTGCCCGGCAAGGCGGTTGCAAAACCGGGGAAGCTGTAATTACTACAGCAGGTAACTTACCGGCAAAATTTGTTATTCATACAGTAGGTCCCGTATGGAATGGTGGCCAAAAACTTGAAGAACAAAAACTTGAGAGCTGTTACATGAATTCTTTGAAACTTGCAGAAGACAATGATTGCAAAAGCATAGCTTTTCCGGGGATCAGTACGGGCGTATACAGGTTTCCCAAAAATGAAGCGGCAAAAATTGCTGTAGACGCAGTCTCTAAATTCATATCCCTGGCCGGCAAAATTGATAAAGTGATATTCGTTTGCTTCGACGATGAATATTTTACTTATATTAAGAGGCAAATGACAAACCTGTCATGATATTACATAATTATCAATAAAGATTTTTTCTTGCCCTGACTACAATAAACTGGTAGGAAACTTTTTTAAATTGTTGTTTCAGCAGCTTGTGCTCCCAAAATTTATTTTTTTTACTTTTAGGTGAAGATCGTGAAGGCACATTTGTTACAAATAACTCTTTTATTTCGTAAACCTCGCTCGCATTGGTCCATTCCTCCAGCCCCGCAAACCAAACAGGAGTATTTTTCTGTATAGACCTGGATTTTAATTGATTTAGGGTAAAAGGCCCCGATTCAATATCGCCATCCCTGATAAAGTAATACATCATAAAAAGTCAATTGCTATTTTCTGGAACTATTTATGAAACGTATATAAGATAATATTATTTCGTTTACACCATTACAAATATGCACATCCGGTAAAATGCAGGAAAAATTGCTTCACCGGTATAAAAAAAAGATACCTATGTAAAACATTTTCTGGTTTAATTTTGTAAATAAAAAAACACATCAAATGAATCTTAAATCAACAGCCATGGGGTTACTTGTAAGTTCAATTGCGGCTATCTCCTGCAACAGCGGAAACAGTGATACCGCAACAAATACCAACAAAGATTCTGCTGCTGTACAAACAGTTGCGATAAAAGAAGAGCCGGTAACGTACGCTGTAGATGGTAAAAATTTTAATGGTTACATTACGTATGATTCTAACCAACAGGGTAAAAGGCCTGCAGTACTTGTGGTTCATGAGTGGTGGGGATTAAATGATTATCCGCGCAGCCGTGCAAAGCAATTGGCACAGCTTGGGTATATCGCGATGGCCGTGGATATGTACGGTGATGGCAAAACCGGGGAAGATCCCAAAGCTGCTCAGGCATTGGCTACTCCCTATTATAAAGATCCAACTCTTTCTAAAACCCGGCTTGATGCAGCTATTAACAAATTAAAAACATTTCCCCAAACTGATACATCCAAAATGGCAGCTATTGGTTATTGCTACGGCGGGTTCATAGTTTTGAATGCTGCAAAACTGGGAGCTGACTTAAAAGGAGTGGTAAGTTTTCACGGAGATCTTTCAGGTGTGCCGGTAAATAAAAATTTATTGAAAGCAAAAATCCTGGTATGTCATGGTGAAGCAGACCAATTTGTAAATCCCGAGGTTGCCGGATTTAAAAAATCGATGGACTCAGCAGGTGTTGATTACACTTTTAAGTCTTATCCAAATGCTACGCATGCCTTTACCAATCCGGCAGCTACTGAAAATGGAAAGAAATTTAATATGCCGATTGCATACAATGCGGCTGCAGACACTGCTTCCTGGAATGATATGAAGGCCTTTTTTGCAAAAATATTTTAGCAGCCACCAATTAATTATTGATAAAACATAAATTAATGAGCCGGGTATGCTTGCGTAAATGCCCGGGTATCGATCAAATTTGGTGCAATACCTTTTAGGTATTTTTTAAATTACAATAATCTTTATATGGATGAACTCCCATCATTTCCACATGTTGGGGCATTTTTATAAAAACCCTTGTATTTATTGAATTGAAATACTATCTTTACATTCAATCTACAGGAAAAATTTCCCTCTTATTTTCCCATTCCTTTGAACTTCATTTATGTTTTTTTTATTTATGTTTTTTTGCTGTTTGATATGTTTATACTCATATACTCAACTCAACCTGTGAATTACTGTAGTCCGCATTTCCCTTGAAAATTCACTCTTGATTTTCCGTGTGGTCGGGGATTATTCCAGGTAAACCTTTGCAGTTTTAAAATAAGTCTATCATTACTAACAAATTTCTATAAACACATCCAATTTATCCGTAAAAGACTATATTGATCAAAATCTGGCATTAAATTTATTATTATACTAAGAAACCAAAACTATTACCTCACTCAATAAAGAATCACATATGGAAAATTTTTACACTGCTTACACAAAAGTTGTACAGAATACAACGTACTATTTTGTCAAAAAATACGTAACATTCCCGGAGTATAAAGACGCACCCGCAGTATTGGAAAGCTATGGAATGCATACAGACTTTAATCGTGCCTGCGAGATAGCATTAATTAATGACCAGGAAATAAGGAATTATTTATTGGCTGACCTGGAAAACAATCCAAACACCGGGGCCAAGGTTATTCATATGAATCTGGCAAAAGACGTTACTGCTGCACAGTAATATTCAACGGCTATTGCGTTAGTTCAAAAGCATGTATTTATCGTGTTATTCAATGATCAGCATCTGTCCCGATTGATGATTATTCAACTATTCCGCTTTTTCAGGGCAAACATTGCCAGCCCTTCGGTATTATTCACGCCCACTTTTTCAATAAGTTTTTACCTTATACCCTTACCAGAACGCCTCACGTAATAACTTCTTCTGATAATAAACATAATAATAAAGCAACGGACCAGACATTCGACTGGTCTTATAATGATTCCGTTCATCATCATAACCAATCTGATGACGACAATAAATTACATCATTTTCATTATGATCGTTTTTCTAAAAAAAGGAGCAGGATCTTATTAAGCATTCTCTTTAAAATATTGCTGTTCATAACACATACCGGCTCTCTTCTGTTTGCCTCAATCCCCATACTGCATTGAACCATCATGAAAAACTATATAAAGCTTTTGCTACGGCCATTCCATTTCTATAGGTAAATGAAAACTCTTTATTTTTATCACCCATCACTTTGTAAACCAATATTATTAAATTGCTTTATCAATGAAAAAAATGTTCTTTCGTAAATTAAAACAGAACATGATATTTATAAAATAATCAAACGTTACATAAATGAAACGATCTCTTCTCATTTGCCTATGCGCCATATTTCTGTGGGGCAATATTATAGCTCAAACTTATACCCCCGCTCCCGAAAATTTAAAAGCAAGAGAAACCTTTAGAAACGACAGGTTTGGTCTTTTTATTCACTGGGGGCCTTTTAGCATTCCCGGTGATGGAGAATGGGTAATGAACAACAGGAATATTAGCGTCAAGAATTATAAAAGGCTGGAGAATTTCTTTAATCCAATTGAGTTTAATGCTGCTGAATGGGTTAGCATGGCTAAAAATGCAGGCATGAAATATATCACATTAATCACAAGGCACCACGATGGATTTAGCATGTGGGATACAAAGTATTCAGATTATAATATTATGCATACCCCTTATAAAAAGGACATCGTAAAATTAATGGCTGATGAATGCCATAAACAGGGCATTCAACTTTTTTTATATTATTCTTTACTCGATTGGGGAAGAGAAGATTATCCGCACGAAACCGGCAGAACCGGGCAGGGAACCGGGCGAACAGGCAAAGGAGATTACGCCGGCTATCTCCAGTTTATGAAGAATCAATTAACCGAGCTATTAACCAACTACGGAGAAATCGGGGGCATCTGGTTTGATGGGCATTGGGATCAAACATCCCCTGAAGGATCGGCTGACCGTACAGCACGGATAAACTGGCACTACGATGAAATCTATGGTTTGATACACAAATTGCAACCCCAATGCCTTATTGGCAATAACCATCATATGACCCCATTTGCAGGAGAAGATTTTCAAATGTTTGAAAAAGATCTCCCGGGAGAAAATAATTCGGGTTTAAGTTATCAGCAGGCATCTCAACAATTGCCACTGGAAACATGCGAAACCATGAATAATTCCTGGGGGTTCAATATTACCGATACAAGCTATAAAACTGTGCAACAATTAATTCATTACCTGGTAAATGCTGCAGGAAGGAATGCAAATTTTTTATTGAACGTTGGCCCCATGCCCAATGGAAAAATACAGCAGGAATTTATTGATACGTTACAACAAATAGGAAAATGGTTACAAGTGTATGGACACACCATTTATGATACAAGAGGTAGTATTGTTACACCACAAAACTGGGGAGTTATCACGGGAAAGGACAAAACATTGTATGTGCACATTATGAAAGTACCCACTCAGCAACCTTATATTTTTATTCCGGGGTTAAAAGAAAAAATTATATCTGCGTCTTTCTTACCTGGTAAAAGTAAAATTAAATTTAAACAATTACCCGAAGGGAGTTTTATATACCTCGATGGTGTGAGCCATGATCCTGTTGATACCATCATCGAATTAAGCACTCAATAGGATGATACATCAAATATGATAAACATACACAAAGCGACAATCTCAGAAGCTGCCGGTATTGCTGATTTGGCCAGGAACATTTATAAGGAATATTATTTATACCTGTGGCACAACGGGGGCGCCAAATGGTACATGGAAGAGTATGCGTACCCGCTGGAAAAAATAAAAGCGGAAATTCTAAATAGTAATAACGAATATTTTATAGCCTCTGAAAATGGCATAAACGAGGGTTATATGAAAATTACTCTAAATGAACAATTAACCGGGTTTGAAACGCTGAATGCACTAGAAATAGAACGCATTTACCTACATAAGAAAGCAACCGGCAAACACCTTGGCAAAAAGCTCATGCAAACAGCAATGAACAGGGCCCGGGAATTAAAAAAAGATATTATATTTTTAAAAGCAATGGACTCCGGTTCAGACGCCCTGGAATTTTATAAAAAAATGGGCTATGAAATTTGTGACAGGATGCAATTACCGCTCCCCACTTTTCATTTAATGAAAGAAGAATACAGGGGCATGGTAATTTTTAAAAAAAATGTAGAGAAATAATATAATAATTGCACAACCATTGACCATTGACCATTCACAATTCACAATTCACCATCCCACACCTCCTGCAAAGAAGCTTCTATTTCCCAATTATTAACAAATGAATATTGCGTTCCCATTTTTTTTTATAGAAAAATACAATCAAGAGTAGCAATAGCCCAAATAAATTGATTGATATGATCCGTCTTACAAACCCTCAGTAAAAATCCCCGGAGGTTACGTACTTACACCTGGCATCTACTAATTCATTTTTAAAATCAATGTATGGCAGAATTTTTGTTCATTAATCCTGCTTTATCTCCATTTCTGAACCAAAACCACACCTTATGAAAAGACCAAATCCCGCTGCCCGGATAATTTTAGCCTTCTTATTAATTATTTCAAATTTTTATTGCATTGCGCAGCCATCATCATGGCAATCACGTGGCGTTGGCGGTGGTGGCAGTTTATTTTACCCTGCTATCAACCCGGCAAATGACAATGAATTTTACATTGCCTGTGATATGAGTGAACTTTTTCACAGCACTGATTTTGGAAACACCTATTCACAGGTACCTTTTACACAATTACAAATAGGTAATATTTCCGCTTATGAGTTTACCAATAATAACAGCATTGCTTATTGTATTGCAAATGATGGTAATATTAATTATGCGGTAAGGACTATTGATGGCGGAAGTACATGGAGCGCACTGCCTGGTAATCCATTAAACGGCGAGGATGTTTATGCGTTAAAGGCAGACTATGCAAATCCGGGCCGGGTAGTAATGGGTTACTATGGTTCGCTGTATATTTCCAATGATTACGGAGTTAGTTTTTCATTATTTTGGACGGCAGCCAACAGCGGTGCCGGTATTACAGTTGCAGGCATTTTTTTCGACGGAAATAATATTTACATCGGCACAAATGAAGGCATTTTGTATTCTGTCAATGGAGGAACTTCATTTTCCAAACTCAGCACGTCCGGGATGCCTGCCGCAGAAACTATTTTTTCGTTTGCCGGCGCAAAAACCGGATCTGTCACCCGTTTCTTTTGCATTAGCTCCAATGCTGCCGATGTGTACAATGGAATTTTTCCATGGGAGTATTATGGCTTTGCAAAAGGTGTTTATTCTTTGGATGCAGGTACCAATGTATGGAATGCAAAAATGAGCGGTATCAATATAAATACTGATTTTGTAATGTATGTTGGCATGGCCAAAAATGATATCAACACAGTTTACCTTGGAGGCAGTGATGCAGGTAGTGGCGGAAATTGTGTTGTTAAAACCATCAACGCAGGCAGCAACTGGAATAAAGTTTTTATAACAGCCAACAATCAGAACATACGCACAGGCTGGTCTGGACAGGGCGGCGACCGCGGCTGGGGTTATGGTGAAACCTGTTTTGGCATTACCGTTGCGCCCAACAATGCCAATAAAGTATTATT
>JBDTZL010000138.1:0-7792 GCA_040005125.1 Ginsengibacter sp. | reverse complement strand
TCTTCAGTTTGCCACAGTTTAATGAGCTGTTTTGCCCGTACAAGGTCTGCAGGTAATAATTTTTTAATTATGTAATCCATCTTTACAATTTTTTACCAAAACTTATTCCCGAAATAAAAAATCCCGATTGCTGATGTGCTTTAATACTTAAGTCATTCCCCTGCCAGGTATCGGAGCGCACCTGTTTACAACGTTTTTCCACAAACCATTTTTCCAGTTCGTTATAGAGTTTTATTCCAATTCCCTTACCACGTAATTGTGGCTCAACAAACCAGTCTTCCAGTTTCCCAAGTTTGTTTAATACAAAATCATCATCAGTTTCTATGCTTCCGATAATAAAACCAACAACATTATTTGTATCAAGCTTTGCAAGAAGGGTCAGCCAGGTTCCGCCTTCATTTTTTTCGATAAAATTCAGGTAAGATTTGTATGATTTTTTTAAATCGTTTTCCTGTTGAAGTTCCCGGATTTGCGGGGATGCATTTTGAAAAAAATAAGTGGAGTGAAGTTCAAGCAAAAGGCGCAATAGTTCCGGCCGGTCAGCGGCCGTGTATGGTGATATGTCAATTTTATTGACCGTCATTTTATTTGCCGGTTATTCTACCACGATTTTTATTTATACAAATTACTAATAACTTTAAAAAGTTCTGACTAAACTGTTGATTTAATACAAATTTAATCCCTGTTCTAAACCAAAGCCCCGGATGATTTCTTATTTTCTACGACAGAAAAATAATCGCCGGAGACGAATATAATAAACAATTTGTAAGTGTATTATTCTGCGCCGGTTGGTGTGTCAACATCCGGCAACAATTTGAAAAATATTGTCATGTCAGTTAACACGAATTTATAAAATATGATCATACGAATAAATACACGGGTTTTTCTTAATTCGTGCAATTCGTGCCTGAAATTCGCGTAATCATTTTGCATCTTTTCATTCGTAACATAACACTATGATGTTTAGTGAAATACATTTTTTACTTTAGATGCCGAAAGCAAAGAAAATTTATGAGGATATTAATTGACATGGATGATGTAATTGCCGATACCCTTAAGCGCTTCCTGGAATGGTACGAAAGGGATTTTGGCGTGCGATATACCAGGGCCGACCTGCATGGTACAAAATTGCATTTGCTGGTGCCTGAAGATCACCGGATGATCGTAAAGCAATACCCGCATCAAAAAGGATTTTTTAAAGACCTGCCATTGATTGAACACAGCAGGGAAATTGTAAAAGAGCTCAACAACAGGTTTGATGTATATGTGGCATCTGCTGCAATGGAATTTCCTGATTCTTTACAGGATAAAAACGAATGGCTTGATCAGCACTTCCCTTTTATACATTGGAAGCGAAGGATACTTTGCGGCGATAAAAGCGTTTTAAAAGGTGATGTGCTTATTGACGACCATGATTTCAATCTGTCTGTTTTTGATGGAAGGGCTATCATGTTTACTGCTTCGCATAACGTGAACGAAACAAAATATGAACGGCTGAACAGCTGGCTTGATGCAGAAAAATTGTTTGATCTTAAATGATCGGGTGTTATTTTTTTACGATTCAAAATTTACAAAAAAAATTATAGCTTATAAACCAACTGCACTCCAAATGTAAGATGCGGTGTAATTTTTGTGCCTGCAAGATCTTATGTTTCAAGATCAAAAACAAAACCATTATTATTCTTTCAACCGGACGGGATTAATATTTACAGGTAATTTGATGGTTACAAAACGGACACCCAATCCTATAAAATCTTCAAGATATAATTTCTCCGTCAGCAAGTAAGTTTGTCCCTGCTTAATATCAAAGCCTGCTACCGTTTTTTTTGAAACAACATAATCAGAATGATACCTGTTTCCGGCCTTACCCAGGAAATAAGCATAATTATAGTTGTTGGAATTTACATGAATATAAAAACTTTCAAGCCCAAAATATGCATTCCTTTTATTTGTATAATATTTTAAAGCGTCTCTTATTTTTGAAAATGAAAATAAGTGGAATCTGTTTTTTGTTTGCTATAAAGCCCAAAGGAATTCCAAAGGCAACTTCAGCACCGGCCTTTAACTGAAATTATATTCATAGCCGGCTTGAATGGCAGGAAGCCTGAAATCAGTGAACTTAAAAAATTTAGTTTAAAATAACTACCCTTATCAATAATAAGGTAAGCAGGTGCATTAAATACCTTTTGGGCAACCGCGAATTAACCGGGCATTGATGCCTATCAAAATAAGATTTTCAAAACTTAACCGGAGTATCTCACTCCGTTATCAAAGTGACATAACTTTCAGAATCGAGGTGGAATTTTATTTTACTGTTGGATACTTTTATAACCGCACCTTTCTTCATCGCGCGGCTCTTATCGGTTACATATAAAGACAGTGCTTTTATTGCAGATGGCATTCCCGTAAGAACTGCGTCTCTGCCTGCGCCGTTATTAACGATATGTATTGTATATATACCTTTTGCATTATCGCCAAATGCTGCACAAGTAACATCGGGCCTGTGATATGTTACCGCCATCGCAAACAAACCCTTTGGCGTAAACGCAAGCTGTTTAAAATTCCAAAACCTTTGCGTAGGACGAAGCGAATCATTGTTACCAAAAATTCCGCCTCCGGCCAATGGTGAATAATCGGAGGTCAATTGCCATTGCAGTATTGTTAACGGTTGGCAGATAGAAAGGAGGCGTATGTAAAGATTGATCTCCTGGAGCACATAAGTTTGTTCTTCAAAAATAGCCGGGTAGTTCCAGGCTGCTGCGTCGATACTTCCCTCACCAACTATCAATGGCACTTTTAATTCGTCCGCCGCAGCCTTCCATTTTTGGAGCGTTCCTTTTTCCCATCCGCGCCATGAATGAAACGATATCGCACCGATATATGGAATTGCATCCGCGTCGTGCATAGCGGGATAAATAAATTCGTAAGTTGTCGCATCAGAATTATCACCCAATAACATTTTAGTCGAAAGCCCTTTGGATTTAAAATAAGCACCTAACCCTTTAATTAACGCCGCATGTTCCAAAGGTGTTTGTCTTACGTTAATTCCGAGATCAGATTCATTAAAAGAAAATAATGCGACCTCTGCACCATAATTATTTTTTAGATAAAGAATATAATCCGCAATTGATTTATATATCTCATTCATATTAGCTGTATCCAATTGATTACCCCACACACCACCGGGTGAAGGACGAAAGTTAAGATTTCCAACTACCGCCCATTGTGGCGGAAACCATCCTGATAGAATAAGCGGGATGCCCATTTTATGTAGCCTTACAGCCATATCCATCGCCTGCTGTACTCTCGGATTTAGCTTTCCATTTTTTGCCGCCACAAGAGGGTCATCATTTTTTCCCGGTTGCCAAAATCTCCATGGAAATTCCACCCTTCCCCATGCAACACGCATATTTTGCAGGCAATAATCAATTACCTGTGGATCTGCCTTTGGATTTTGCAACCGGAAGTTACCCCCGAAGCCATCAAATGGACGCCCTTCTTTCGAAGTGTTCAGTTTAAAAGTCACCGGGCGGTTATCAATATATCCACCGGCTTTGACCATAAACTTTTTTTGGGCCGTTGTACCACTTTGCGCATCTCCTTCAAGTATCGGAATGTAAACCTGGATGGCCTTATTTGTTGTATCGGAATTTTTTTTGATGATAACTGTGGTAGTCTGTTCAAAAACAAATTCCAGGTTACGGCGTGAGGATCCGAACTTTATTTTACTGACTGCATACCTAAGATCATTTTGCAGTGTGGCAAGCTTAGTTGTTGTCTCTGAATTTTTATTTGATTGCACAACAACCGCTGAATAATCTTCTAAAGGAAGAGCAACACTAAAAAATACACCTTCCATTTTCATTGCCCCACCTGATGAAAATTGCACATCTACATTTGCAATGCCGGTGCCGGTATCTTCCACTATTTCCTTAAAACTTATGCTATCAATTTTTGTTGTAACAATTTGCTTATTTCCATCCCGGACGTATCTGGGGTGTTGACGTTCCTTACCGGTTGCATTTATTTTGGACCAGTCTTTTTCAACCACGCGAAGGCTGGATTCAAATCCTATTAACTGCCCTACGACGCGTATCCCGGTTAAATTACCCCATGGAGCCACCTCAGCCTGCGCATAAGCAACGCCAACAGGTTTTAACAGCATTATGCAAATAATAAAAACCCAAATCAAATATCTAAAAAAGGAATGGGAATTTTTAGTCGCTGGCATTTTGTATTTTGATGTGGTCATCTTTGTATTTATTAAGATTGCATGATGAGTTTAAAGTTACTGTTAGGCTGTTCCCCTATGCCCCTTTTTGTACTTATCTTATTTATCCCCAACGAAGTGCCATGTCTCCCTGTTAACTACCGGCAACGCCTAAACGCATTAACTTAGCTTTTTGACCTTCGTTCCTATGTAATCCAAAAAGTCCGGCTCTATTCCCTGTTGCCTTATTATCATTTGAATTTGTGCCCTGTGATGTATTGAATGATAATTCAATTGTAATGCGATATCTTTTAGCGGTGCGGCCCAAACTGCATTTTCAAAATTGACGGATATACTTTCGGCTAACAATTCTTCATCAGTCTTTCTGGTTATATAATTGACCCAAATGCCCGTGCTTTTATCCCACTCTTCTTCAAGCCTGTCACAGCTATACACGGGGTCCCACCAACTCAAGTTTTCATAACCAGGGTAATGCATAACTGTTGCCATCCATTTACATTGGGTATTGATCAGGTGGCTAAAAAGCCTTATACTTTCATCTACATTCCCAAGCAGCTTGATTTTGCCGAGCAATTGTTTATTTGCAACGTCATTAAATTTAAAAGTTTCTATTAAATATTCCTTCAATTCCATAACGGCTCATATTTAAGATGCAAAAAACCTGTTAATCTGAAATAAAATATTCTATACGTCATAAATATTTTAGTAAGTAACGCTAAAGTAGGCGTTGCAAATGAAACCGGGCTCATCTTGTTTAATTATTTAAGATAAAAAACAAAGATTGAATATCTTAAAAAAAAAAGATGCATGAAATTGCCATTGGAAACTTTTTTGTTAAAAAAATAATAATACGAACGCCCTGGCTTTCTTTTAACTTTTAGCAATCATTTGCTGGCATTAATTTTACATAAAATACGTACCAATTAATATTTTATCACCTCTTAAACATATTTATAAACTATGAAAAAACTATTTCATTTTCTACGGCTGTACACAATTCCATTGACAGGTCTTTTATTAATGTTGTTATTATTCGGCGCGTGTAAAAAAACACTGGATACAACAGGTAACCGGCTTCCTGTATCAGGTCTGATGGCTTTAAATCTTGTTCCGGATAAAGCATCTGTCAACATTACGCTGTCGGGTCAAAGTTTAACTAATTCGCCTCTTCTTTATACCAATTACACAGGAGGTTACCTGGGGGTATATGCCGGAAACAGGGATGTAGCTTCCTATGATTTTAACTCCGGAACCATGTTGGCTTCAACCAGCCAGCTTTTTGCTGACAGCTCCAATTATTCTCTTTTTATTTTAGGATCAAATGGAAACTACAGGAACGTTATTGTAAAAGACAACCTTGATAGCCTGCCATCAACAACAGGAACAGCCTTTGTACGTTATGTGAATGCCATCGCAGATTCCACACAACAGCCATTGGTCACTATTTCATCCGGCGGCACAAATGTGTTTAGCAACAATGCGCCATTCGCCACGGTTTCGGATTTTAAAGGAATAACTCCCGGTGATATTTCTGTGAAAGTCAGTAATGAATCTGCTATCAATTCGGCCCGTACTATTACGGTAGAACAAGGGAAAATATATACCATATTACTAGTCGGTATTCCCGGACAGGCTGATTCCGCAAAGGCAGTTCAGATTAAGTTTATTCAAAACGGCGTAGTAACGACTCCATAATCCTGTGATTTGGTTTCTAAAGACAAGCTTCGGATTCAGCAATGAATTCGAAGCTTTTTTATGCACTTTGATTAATAATCCGTTTCTACCACAACTAACAATATCTTTTAAGGAATTCTTATAAAAACAATTTGTACAAAGATCTTTTTAAAGTTGGGCAGACAAACTATATTTAGGCATTAAACTATTTAGGCAAATAGCACCAGGTTAAAAATAATACTATGACCATTCACTTAAAAAGTGCTTCATCTTTACTTTTATCTCTTGTAACCTTTTTCTCCGTTACAGCACAAAAGTTCAGCGTCAGTTATACTCCTGCTTCTTCTCATGAAAATTTTTCAGGAAAAGTTTTTGTATATCTCTCAAAGGAAAATAAAAATCCAAAAGATGGGATGATTGGCGTTGAGATGTTTCCTTGTTTTGCCATATCAGTAAAAAATATAAAACCAATGGAGAAGGTTTTATTCGATGATGCAGCTATATCCTATCCTGTTGCCCTGTCAGATATAGAAAGGGGCGAATACCATGTGGAAGCTGTTTGGGATAAAAATTCGGGCGGCCGCTCCGTTGGCGACAGCCCGGGAAATATGTACAGCCTGCCCGTTACAAAAAAACTTACCAAAAACAGGGACGAAGTTTTTATTATAATATGTAACGAAGTAATAAAAGAAAAGCCCCTTATTGAAACACAGTACATCAAAGAAGTAAAAGTGTCTTCAGCGTTATTGACTGCTTCTTATAAAGGGCCTACAACTATCGACGCAGCAGTACTGCTTCCAAAAGAGTATTATGAGCAACCCGCAAGAAAGTTTCCGGTACTTTATTGGGTATCTGGTTATGGCGGCGATTATCATTCTTTCTCAGGCACTGATATTAAAAGTCAGCCAATCGATACGACTCCCTGCATCCGGGTTTTTCTTGATGGCAATTGCCCTTTGGGACATTCAGTATATGCCAATAGTGATAACAATGGCCCATGGGGAGATGCGCTTACACACGAACTGATACCTGTCATTGAACAAAAATACAGGTGTAACGCGGCGAGGTTACTAACGGGGCACAGTAGCGGCGGATGGACAGTCTTATATTTACAAACACACTACCCGAAAATATTCACGGCATGCTGGTCAAGCTCGCCTGATCCGGTTGATTTCAGAAGCTTTCAACAAATTGATTTATATACTGACAAAAATATGTTTTATGGCAAAGACAGCTTGTTACGAATGGCGGGCACCATAGCAGGACGCTTTCCATGGATAGCTATGAAAAATATGTATGCCATGGAAAACGTGATTTCACGGGGAGAACAAATGCATTCATTTGACGCGGTATTCAGCACAAAGAACAGTGATGGTACTCCGAGAAGATTGTGCAATTCTATTACGGGAGATATTGACCCGGTGACGGTTGATCATTGGAAAAATTATGACCTTTGCTTATACCTCCGTACCAATTGGGATCAGCTTAAACCGGCATTAGATGGAAAGATCCGGGTATCTGTCGGAAACCAGGATAATTTTTTATTGAACTATGCTGTTCATTTGCTGGAAGATGAAATGAAAAAGCTCGATGCAAAGTTTATTTTCGCATACTACCCCGGTGATCATTTTACCGTATCCTCCCCCGAATATAGAACCAATGGATATCAATTCCTGCAACAGAAGTATAATGAATTAATAAATCGTTAAAATATCGAAATCTATAGTCAGTTTAAACTAAATTGAAAGTAAATAGGTATATGATCTGAAATACCTTTTGCCGCTTTGAAAGTAGAAAAGCTTTTATAGAAATAAATCACTCCTGATTTTATAAAATTAATTTTAGAAGCGTTGTAAAACATATTGTCAAACTCTGAAGCCAGGCAAT
>JBDTZL010000071.1:0-2347 GCA_040005125.1 Ginsengibacter sp. | reverse complement strand
AAAATTAGATAATTAAGAATAGTATGCGCAATAAAAAATTACAGGTTTGGCTTCCGCTGATATTAAGTGTGTGTATGGTTGTGGGCATGTTTATAGGTTACCGGATAAAAGGCAATATGCCCAATACCGGGATATTTTTTGCAGACAGGCCGAAACCGGTACAGGAAGTGATGGATTTAATAAAAAGAGAATATGTGGATAAGGAAAATGAAGATTCATTAGGTGATGTTGCTATCCAGGCGATGCTGGCAAGGCTTGACCCCCACTCTATTTACTTACCTGCGCAGGAGCTCGAGCAGGTGAATGAGGATATGGAAGGGAAGTTTTATGGAATAGGTATTGAGTTTAACATTTTTAATGATACCATCAATGTGTTGAATGTGCTTCATAATGGCCCATCAGATAAAGCCGGTTTGACGGTGGGCGATAAATTTTTAAAAGCAGACGATTCGGTAATTGCGGGTGTTCACATCACCCCGGAAAGAATAAGAAAATTATTGCGTGGCTCAGGCGGCAGTAAAGCAGAAATCCTGATCCTGAGAAACGGAACTCAGAAAATGGTGAGTATTTCCCGTGGAATGATACCACTGTACAGCCTTGATGCTGCTTACATGGTCACCGATACTATTGGATATATACGGCTCAATAAATTTTCTGAAACCACTTACAAGGAATTTATGCAGGCAACCGATGACCTGCAAAAAAAAGGGATGAAAAGTATGATTCTCGACCTGAGAGATAATGGCGGTGGCATTTTAACCGAAGCCACCAATATTGCAGATGAATTCTTAAGCGCTGATAAATTAATCACCTATACTGTTGGCGAACATTCAGCAAAAAAAGAATACCGTTGCAGTAAGGAAGGTGTTTTTGAAAAGGGTAAACTGGTAGTGCTCACCAACGAAGGAACTGCATCTGCAAGTGAAGTGCTGACCGGCGCGCTGCAGGACTGGGATAGGGCAACGGTTGTGGGTAGACGCAGTTTTGGAAAGGGGCTTGTGCAGGAGCAGTTTGAGTTAAGCGACGGTTCCGGGCTTCGCCTTACCGTTGCAAGATATTATACTCCCCTGGGCCGCAGTATTCAAAAATCATATAAAAATGGCCTTGACGCATACAATAAAGATCTCCTGAATCGCTTTCATAACGGTGAAATGAGCTTCGCTGATTCAATAAAACATACGGATGAAAAATTGTATAAAACAGCTTCAGGCAAGCTGGTATATGGCGGCGGCGGTATAACACCAGACGTGTTTGTAGCTTATGATACGCTGGCTTTCGATAAAGAACTAGCCAAAGCTTATTTAAAAGAAACACTCAGTAATTTCGTGTATACAAATTATCTTATTAATCAAAAGGAGTTCAGCTCATTTAAAACACCAAAAGATTTTAATGAAAAATACAAAGTGGATGCAGCCACATTAAATAATCTTACAAAATACGCTGCCCGGGATTCTATTTATTTTGATCCCGAAAATAAACAGGAAAAAGACCTGCTCGCAAAGGAAATAAAAATACTTACCGCGCGGCAAATATGGCACAAGGAGGGCTTATATGAAGTAAGCAACACCGATGATGAAACTGTGAAGAAAGCGATGGAGGTTTTGAGGAAATAGAAGCTTGATCGTCAACTTTGAACTTTGAACTTATTTATCTTTACAACAAATTATTTTTATGTGGAAGAACAATATTTTAGAAACTATTGGTAATACTCCACTTATCAGGCTTAATAAAATAACCAAAAACCTGCCTTGCATCGTGTTGGCTAAAGTAGAATATTTTAACCCTGGAAATTCCATCAAAGACCGGATGGCGGTAAAAATGATTGAGGTTGCTGAACAGGAAGGAAAATTAAAACCCGGCGGTACAATTATTGAAGGAACTTCCGGCAATACAGGAATGGGGCTGGCGCTTGCCGCATGTATAAAAGGTTATAAATGTATTTTTGCCACAACCGATAAACAGTCAAAAGAAAAAGCCGATATCTTAAAAGCTGTGGGCGCTGAAGTAATTGTATGTCCCACTAATGTTGAACCCGGTGATCCACGCTCCTATTATTCTGTATCAAAGAGGCTTGCAGAAGAAGTGCCCAATTCGTGGTATGTGAACCAATACGATAATCTCGCCAACCGGCTGGCTCATTACGAACAAACCGGCCCTGAAATATGGGAACAAACGGAGGGTAGAATAACCCACCTGGTTGTCGCTACGGGCACGGGAGGTACTATTGTAGGAACAGGGCAATACTTAAAAGAACAAAATCCAGATATAAAGATCTGGGCCATTGATAGTTACGGGTCCTTACTTAAAAAATATTTTGATACCGGTGAAATTGATGAAAAAGAAGTAT
>JBDTZL010000164.1:0-7966 GCA_040005125.1 Ginsengibacter sp. | reverse complement strand
TTTTTTTGACCACCCATTTTTATTTGGGAGTGCAAAAGTAAGTGCCTTTATTTACCCCACCAAATCTTTCTCATATGAGAAATGAATTTTTTGGTGATGTCTGATTTTTTTTAAGAAGAACTATCCCCTTTTTTTAAAGTGGTCGGCAAAGATAGTATGGGATACTGTTTGCTGCAAAATTATTTTAAAGAAATTTTGTTAACATATTATAAATACAGTGATAGCAATAGTTATAGGAACAAATATTTTTTACAAATAAAATCTTTTCAGGGAATAAAACCAGTTATTACAATAATTTCAAAGATTACTGTATTTTATTTCGATTAAATAAAGCCCCCTGGATGGAACGGAAAAATCTGCTTTTGCAGATTTATTATTTTCTACAATCTGGCTAAATTCGTCTAAAGAAATTTTTCCTGTACCAACTTTGAGCATGGTACCAACAAGGCCCCTTACCATCCCCCTTAAAAAACGGTTGGCAACTACCTCATAAATGATACAATCATTTCCTTTCTGCCATTCACTTTTATGTATCGAACAATTGAAGTTGTTGACCTGTGTGTTTCTTTTAGAAAATGAAATAAAATTTTCGGTATCTAAAATGATGGATGCTGCTTCCTGCAATTTTTCAAAATCAATTGGATATGGATAAAAGTATGCGGTGTCTTTATAAAATGGATTTCTCTCGCCGTATATATAATATTTATATTTCCTGCTTATTGCATCAAACCGGCAGTGTGCTGTATCCACAACTTTAAAAATCCGCTTTATTACAATATCATCCGGCAAAATTGAATTCAATGAATACAATGCCTGTTGTATATTTTTTTCTTCAGTGAAATTGTCATTTGAATGAAACAGCTCGCCTGCTGTGTCAAAATGAAAATAATTCTGCAGGGCATGAACACCTGCATCCGTACGTGATGCGCCGGTAAGGTAGAGAGATTGCCTGAAGCGGATCGTTAAAGCTTTCTCAATTTCAGATTGAATAGAATTGGCGTTTTTCTGCACCTGGAAACCCGAATATTGCGTGCCTTTATAACACACTTCAATAAAATATCGTGGCATGTAACAGCGGTGAGTTATTTATGGATCATTGCTTTGAAACGATTAATATAATAGCTGTCCGTTAACTGGGGTTCAAGCGTACCGTATTGATCAGCGTCGGAAGCGAATGGATAAGCCAGGTCAAAGAACATATATTTTCCACCGTTTGTGAGGAACAAAAACGAAAGATTTTTAATCTGCTCTGTACTGAAGCATTTTGTATGAAAGGCTTTTTTTGCAATTTTGATCATATTGTCATCAGAGTTTTCGGAAGCCATTTTCTTGCGCAATTTCAAAAAATCTTCATTAGCGGCAAAAGCTTTACAATCTGAGTTCGTAGCTGATGACTCAACAACTTTTGGAAGTACAACTATATCATCTTTTTTATCATCTTTTTCAGTCTCTTTTTTATCATCTTTTTTATCATCTTTTTTAGCCTCACCTTTATCATCTTTTTTAGCCTCTGTCTTAATTTCCGGTGTTGTCACAGAATCCTGCAAACTGGTCTCAGGCTGCTTCACCTCATCCATTTTTTTTGTTATAACAGTGTCTGTATTTTCAACCACGTTTTTCTTTTCAGGGGAAGCAGCCAGGGCCGAATCAGTTTTTGTTTGAGACGCCGGTTGTTCAACTACCACGGGAGTGCTGTCTGCGGGTACAGCAACCGGAGGTTTTATATTTTGAACAACTTCAGTATCAGCATTGGCAGCTTTTATTATTGAATGTCCTGAAGGAATAAAAATTCTTACGGTATCATCCTGGTTTTCATTGTGATCAATATATATCATTTCCCGTCCATCCTTATTCTTTTTATTTAAAAACCTGGTTGCAGGGAAAACAGGTAATGGTGCCGCTTTTTCCAGGAGAGCAATAGTGGAATCAACCTTTGCATTAGTGGAATCGGCCTTAGCAATAATGGAGTCAAATTTCACCTTACCGGAATCAATTTTGGTGGTAACAGGCGTTTCTTCTTTTACTGGTTCGCTTTTTTCAAGAATCGATGAATCTTTCACAACATTAGCGAGCAGTTTTGAAAATGAGTCATCCTGTAAGTTTTTTGGAGTAACCGCAGTTGTTGCAGTGTTCCCACCCATCACAACGCTATAAGACTGCATGTTAAAAAGCCCCCAGCCTTTTTCACCAAAATTTTTTAAAAGAAACCCTTCGTTTTTCTTATCGATTAAAATTTGAAAATTTTCTTCAGGAAATTCATTTTTAGGAAATCCTACATTCAGCTTATAAACACTATCGGGTAATTTTGGCAAAATTAAATAACCTGCAGCCGATGAGCTTACTATCTTATTATTCATCTTAACATAAAAAGACTGCCCGTCTTCCGTTTGCAAATAAACGAAATGAGTTTGCTGCGCCCCGGCAAGTACAGCGGAAGCAACTATAAAAATAATTATAACAAAACGTTTGAGGACAGGGAGGAACATATAAGCAAATCTATCTAATAAAATAATAAATTTTGCCATCTATCTAAAATTTGGTTTCTTTTTACATAAACCGTTTACTTTTGCAGCCATTAAAAAATAATTATGAAGAAAATTTCGTTTGCATTTGTATTGGCCTGCTCTTTTATAATGGTAAGGGCACAGGATGAGCAAGCCCAGGATACCTCATGGAAACATGAATACAGGGCGACCGCAACACGTATAAATGACCTGGTACATACCAAACTGGATGTAAGCTTTGATTATAATAAGGCCTGGATGTTTGGAAAAGAATGGGTAACAATTCACCCACATTTTTATTCAACCGATTCATTAACGCTGGATGCAAAAGGAATGGAAATAAAAGAAATTGCCATGATGAAAGGCAATTCAAAAATACCACTGAAATACTCATATGATAGCATGCAATTGAGGATTACACTCGATAAATTGTACAAAGGCGGGGAAAATTATACTATTTATCTTAACTATGTTTCAAGACCGAACGGGCTTAAAGTAAAAGGAAGCGAAGCAATTACGGATGCCAGGGGATTGTATTTTATAAATCCCAAAGGGGAAGAGGAAGGCAAGCCCGTTCAAATATGGACACAGGGAGAAACAGAATCGAACAGCGCGTGGTTCCCAACCATAGACAAGCCGAATCAAAAGACAACGGAAGAAATTTACATGACGGTACCCTCAAAATATGTAACGTTGAGCAACGGGCTTCTCATGAGCCAAAAGAAAAACGCTGACGGTACAAGAACAGATTACTGGAAAATGGACCTGCCCCATGCCCCCTATTTATTTTTTATGGGAGTAGGTGATTATGTAATAGTTAAAGACAAATACAAAAATATTCCCGTTGATTATTATGTTGAAAAAGAATACGCTCCTTTTGCAAAAAAAATATTTGGTGAAACACCTGCTATGATTGGCTTTTATGAAAAGATAACCGGTATACCCTACCCATGGCCCAAGTATGATCAAATAGTTGGAAGAGACTATGTAAGCGGCGCTATGGAAAATACGACGGCGACACTTCACCAGGAAAGCGCTTATCAAAATGCAAGACAACTTGTTGACGGAAACAGCTGGGAAGATGTGATTGCTCATGAGCTTTTTCATCAATGGTTTGGTGACCTCGTAACAACCGAAAGCTGGAGCAATATCACCTTAAATGAATCATTTGCTGATTATAGTGAAACACTTTGGGATACCTACCGCCATGGCAAAGATGCTGGTGATGAACATATAGAAGAAAACAGGGAAACCTATCTTGGTAACCCCGCAGATGCTTCCAAGAATCTTGTTCGCTTTTATTATAGCAACAAAGAAGATGTTTTTGACCAGGTTAGTTACCCTAAGGGGGGCGCCATATTGCACATGTTACATGACTATGTAGGTGACAGTGCTTTTTTCAAATCATTGAATTTGTATTTAACAACCAATAAATTTAAAAGCGCAGAAGCCCAGCAACTCCGGCTTGCGTTCGAAGAAGTTACCGGCCGGGATTTAAACTGGTTTTGGAACCAATGGTATTACGGAAGCGGGCAGCCTGATCTTACCATTAACTATGATTATAGTAATAATAAAGCCCGTGTAATCATCGAACAAACCCAGGCAACAGGGAAAATTTTCAAGCTGCCCGTAACTATAGATGTATACAGCGAAGGATCCAGTAAAAAAAGATATAAAGTATGGGTTGAAAATAAAACGGATACCTTTTATTTTGCCAGTGATAAGAAACCATCTTTAATAAACGTAGACGCTGATAAAGTTTTGCTCGTTAAAAAAACCGATAATAAGTCTGCCGAAGAATTTGAACAGCAATATAAATATGCCGGTAATTATCTTGACCGCAAAGAAGCCCTGGAATATTTCGCAGCAAATAAGCTGAGCAATCTTGCCAATGGGTTAAATGATAAATATTATGGTTTAAGGCTGTTGACTTTGGAGAAAATTGACCAGGCAAAGGGATATACCGTTCCTACTGTTTTAAGCGTGATAGAGCAAATTGCAGATAAGGATCCTAACAAAAAGGTCCAGGCAAAAGCTTTGGAGATTTTGGTAAAACAAGGCGATAAAAAGTATGAGCCTTTATTTACAAAATATGTAAACGATTCTTCTTACTCAGTTTCCGGTGCAGCTCTTGATGGCCTTATTAAACTCGAGCCTTCCGGGGCATACACACTCGCAAAAAAATACAGTAATGATTCAAGAGGAAAATTAGGAAGTGTTGCAACAAAAGTTATCATGGAAAATGCAACCGAAGATGATTTTAATATTATACTTGATAATTATAAAAATTCTCCGGTCACACAAGCTAAGGTACAGCAGACCTTTACTTTTGCCACCTATCTTGCAAAGGTTAAAAACGGTGCAAATGTGAAAAAGGGTGTAGATGAAATTATGAGATTAAGGAACCAGATACCCGAAAGATTCAGGAGTTTTGTTGATCCCGGCCTCAAACAATCTTTTACTAGAATAAGTACTGCAAAGCGTTCAGAAGGAAATACTGAGGTAGCTGATTATATTGATGGGCTTTTAAAATAACTTATAAAAAATAAAAGTTATTCGATAATATTCGAAACAAAGGCCCCGGAAGTAATCCGGGGCCTTACTTGTTATACCTTGATTATATTTATTATGGGAAAAATATGGGGCTGTCAGCGTTGGATTCTATATTCATCTACAGTTCGGGCTGTTCGCTTGTAGTCCTCGCTGCGCTGCGGGCTACCGCTTCCATCCCGCAGCCAGTCAACGATAGATTCTTTAATGAACAACAGGGTAACATTGCAATTGGACATAACCGTTCGGCATAGGGAAAATTATACCCTCATGGCCTGATGAGAATTACTCGCTAAAAAACCAATAAGGTTTACATTTATTGGTAATGTGGATTACTCCCGTGAACTGTTCAACTCGTTCGTGCTACTCCTTTTTTTTTAAAGGTATACACAATATTCAAAATTTAAATAACTTAGTTGAAAGTTCGCTACTAATACATGAAAAATAAAAAAGCAAAATCAATGGAGGAAGTAAGTAAAGGCTTTGAAACCTTTATACATGTATGTTATGAGCCAGTTTCAACATAAGCGCCGTCTTTCCAATCCTTGTTTGCTTCAAGCCATTCTAATAATTCTTTCATAAAGCCAAAGCGAATTGCTAAAGATGTGGCTGATTCAAAACTGATTTTATTTGGCTGTAATTCCCTACAAATAAAGAATCTCTTGTGCAATGCTTTTTTCCCTGGCTGGACAAAAGCTGTAGTATCTCCTATTTTTATTTTATTAACGAAAACTTCGGGAGCTACGTTTTCTAATATTGATTCCAAAAAATCGAGGTTGATTGTGGGGTAAAATGAATCAGACATTAATTACGCTATCATTAAGTTATCTTCGACAAACTGGTCGCCGGTTTCCATTATTTGTTCTAAAACAACATCTTTAGTTTCAACGCTGAAATTTAATGATGAAAGCAATTTATTTTCTCTAGTAATTGACCAATTTAGTGCCTGTAATTCTGCTTCAAGCCCTTGCCCAAACTTTTCAGCAGCAATACAGAAACATTTAATAGCTTCTTGAATTGCTACTTCGCAATCTTCATTATCATTTGCAAATGTCTTAATCCCAAATAAAGGGATAGTTATAGATATAACATTCTCATGGTCTACTTTATTCCAAGTAGGCATGATAACAGATATAGAAGATAGTAATCCATCCTCATTTCTTTTAACTTCAATATTCGCTTCTGAAGTTCTCATTGAATTATTTTCCTTTTTATTTTTAGGTACAATTATACCAATAATTAAAATCAATTGAAACCATGCAGTTAGCAGCGGTGAGGTCTATAAGCGATAGGTATTGTATGTGCTTCTTATTCGACTTGTGTTTTATGCAATTGTTTAAAAACTGCATTTTTCTAATTTTGCGCAAAAGTACGCATTTTTACAGTAAAAATACTATTCACACAGCATACAGTTCACAGATCAAATGTATATCGTGTAACTAATACTGTCAAATTTAATTTATAAACGGTATTGGTGGCAACGAGATTTATTTAAACAAATTCAATTGCACTATCATTATTCAACAAATTAAATCCTGCAAACTTATAGCTGTCAATTAGCTTGGTTTTGTTATCCTCTAACCAATTTGTTTTTACCCAATATAAACGTCTCTCTGTGCCTTTAGGTCGGACTAATTTGAGTATTTCGTGTTTATGTAGGTCTCTTACGGTTTCGCGTAAGTTGGTGTGAACACCTGTTATTTTCTTTATGTCTCTCTTGTATCTGATTGACTTTGCAAGCGCAACCAAGTAAATCCATAACCTTAATTGCTTGTACTATTAAATCTGACTTGTGCGGGAACTGGTCAACAAATTCAATTTGTGTGCTGTTATCATTGGGATTTGAGGGATTTGCACATGTTTTTAGGGCAAATGACAAATCACCTGTTTTTATTCTTCTGATTACTTTTTCAACGCTGCTTAATTTAGTTGAAAGCGCATCCCTGTCTCGATATAAGCCATTAATATTAACTGTATTTCCGGCGAGTATTCCCTAATAATTACTATTTGATAACAGTAAAATTATATGCTTCACCTAACGCAACCAAATGACACCGGAGATGTCGTGTAATTTGGTGTTTATTTGTGTCTTGGCTACACAACTGCCAATATTTACCATCCCCCACTGGCTCCGCCGCCGCCGCCGCCGCCGCCGCCGAATCCTCCAAAACCGCCGCCTCCGCCTCCGCCTCCTCCAAAACCACCACCACGACCGCCGCCACCTCCCAACATATTACCGAGAAGGAACCAGGGTAACGCGCCCATACCCGATGAACCACGCCTGCTCATATACGAGCCACCACCACCCCCTCCACCCCGGAGAAAAGATATAATAACAAAGAAAATGACTACCAGGAAAATGATTGTTTTAAAAGACGGCCCACCTCCTTTTTTATGGGCAGGGTCTGCCTTGTACTCTCCGGCAGCAGCCTGGATAATGGCATCAACCGCATTATCAAAACCGCGGTAATAATCGTTTTCTTTAAAATAAGGAACCATCCGTTCATCAATTATCTGTCCCGCAGTAACATCCGGCAGCACTCCTTCCATCCCATATCCGGTTTCAATTCGTGCTTTGCGTTCCGCTTTTGAAACAAGGATTAATACTCCGTTATTTTTGTCTTTTGTTCCGATGCCCCAATCGCGTAAATATTTTAATGCAAGCTCAGAAATGTCGTAACCCTGCAAATCAGGAACCGTAACTATTACGATTGCTGAAGACGTACTGTCATTATAATCTCTTATCTTTTTTTCTAAAGCCTCTCTTTGAAATGGTTCCAGGAAATTTCCAAAATCATTTACTGCTTGCGGGGGATTGGGCTTATCAAATATTTTTTGGGCAATAATACGATTAGCGAATAGCAGCAGGAATATTAAGAGAAGTTTCTTCATGAATTTATTTTCCAAAAATT
>JBDTZL010000429.1:0-8015 GCA_040005125.1 Ginsengibacter sp. | reverse complement strand
TGCCATAAGGCAAGCCCATCAACTTTTATAGCTACCGACATTCCGCCAACAAATGAGTTGGCAGGATTGTTTTGAAAACTATCTATTACTGTTTGCAGGCGTTTTTGAACCTTGGGTGAAAAGCCCTGCCCGCTTGTAAATAGCGCAGATCCTGAAAGGAAAATAAACAGTAAGCCTGTAGAATAAATAATTCTTTTCATGATGATAAATTTTTAGTCAGATAATTAATTTGGAGTCGCTTCATAAGGAGTTAAAAGAGAGTTATTCCGGATGTAATATTCTTTTAACGGTAGGGGCTATAAATCAGTTTACATTTTGTAAATTAAATTGTAAGCTGATCGTTGAAAGCCAGTTCTTATTCTTTCACGAGTTTCATAATTTTGCTGCCGGTACCGTTTTTTATTGTTACGATATACACTCCTGAAGTTAATTTTTCTGTTGGAAGATTTATTTGAGTGTGATTATTATAATTATTTTTCCATATCAGCTTACCTGATATGTCTATAATCGAAACTGCCACATCCCTTGTATCACCTTTTATTTGTAGAGTAGTAATGCTTTGGGTTGGGTTGGGATAAAGTATAGCATCAAACTTTTCGTTTTTTTCCTGTATTGCAGATATTGTGGGTTTCTCTTCGGTTGTTGCAATTGCCGGTGCATCAGTTGCAGCATTTGCATTGCCTTCATTTAATTCTGTCCCGTATTTGTAAGAATTGGCTCCAAAAAACAGTTTTTTACCTGCACCGGTTAATTGAGATATATTGAAAAGGCCTGTTAGTCCCTCATCAACAACTTCATTTGTATTATTATCACTGCCATCTGAAGACCATAGAGTTCCATTGTTCAAAAAATATAGTTTGCCTCCGGCACTGCAAAAGTTATAAAGATTGCTGCCATAAAAATCGGCCGTTATGTCTTTTACCAACTTGGTATTGCGTGCTGTGCCGTTACTTGTCCAAAGTTCAGATCCGTGTACTCCGTCATCCGCGGTAAAATATAACTTGCCCTTAACGTCGGTCAGGTTATTAGGGTTAGAATAGCCTCCTCCAAAATTAATATCTTTTACCATTTTGGTGCCGGCTCCAGTGCCATCAGTTTTCCATAACTCAGCGCCATAAGTATTAAAATCAGTTGCAGTAAAATATAATATGTTATCAGATACGCAGAAAACAGGTACCGGCGGATCAACAAAATTTAGGGCTTTTCGACCATAGTTCCGGTACCGCCAAAACTATTTCCCTTTTAGAACCTGCTTATCTTTCTAATCCTGTTATTGCCATCATCGATGTATAAATTTCCATCCGGATCCAAAGACAGGCTGTTAGGATGAGATAATAATGCTTTTATAGCAGGACCTCCATCTCCAAAAAAGCCATCAGTCCCATTGCCTGCGATCAGGTTTATGCGGCCAGTTTTTTTCTCGACTACATACACCTGGGAGAGGATCTCATCCGAAATGAAAAGATCACCATTCTTACCTATGGCAATACCTACGGGCTGGGTAAAAGAAGCATTGGTAGCTAATCCGCCATTGCCGCTATTTCCCAAAACTCCATTGCCTGCTACTGTAGTAATAATACGCGACGAAGGATTAATTTTTCTTATCCTGTGGTTTAATTCATCACTCACATAAATATCTCCGCAATCAACATCAACAGCCACATTCCATATAAAATTAAACACAGCCTGTGTGGCAGGGCCGCCATCTCCTCCATATCCCACGTTACCGTTGCCTGCAACCGTAGATATTATTTTAGTTCTCATATTTAGTTTTCTTAAACGAAGTCCTGTTCCATCTGAAAAAACCAGGTCCCCTTTCTTATCAAATGCAAGACCAAAAGGTTCGTTAAGATTCGTTGCCAAAGCGGTGTGCCCATCACCGTTAAATTCCGATAAGCCTGTTCCGGCAATAGTTTTAATAGTACCGGTATTTCTGTCTACCCGGCGGATCCTGTTATTAGCCAAATCAGAAATATACAGGTTTCCTTCATCATCAGTTGTTGTATGAAAGGCATAAGCAAAACTGGCCTGTGTGGCAGGGCCACCATCCCCTGAGAATCCAATATTCCCATTTCCGGCGACAGTGGTAATGATACCGGATCTTCCATCTACTTTCCGGATCACATTATTACCAAAATCTGTGATATAAACATCTCTTCTTTTATCGACATATACATTTCCTGGACCATTCAGCAATGCATTCCTGACCGGGCCTCCATCGCCGGCATAACCATGAACATCACTCCCTGCAAAAGTGTTTATAATTAAATCGTTGAAAATTGATTTCGCGTTGTTTACATCCGTTTCAATCGCTTGCACCTTTCCATTAGTTTGATACAGTTCATTTTTTTTACAATTCGTAAAAAAACAAATAAGCAGAAATGACGCTACCAGAATTTTTCTCATTGTTAATGCAGGTTTCATAACTTTTATTTTAAGTTGACTAAATTAGTTTTGGCTCATAATTCATGCAATAGCAAATTGGTGGATAGTAACTTTGGGTTAACGGTTTTCACTTTTCAATTCATAAACCCCTGGGGGAATTCAAGCATCAGGCAGTCCGTTAGTTAACCTCCGATGAAAAGATAAATTCGTGCGGAGTAATAATTCGGACAATTACGAAAATTTTGAAAACCTAATATGGATTGCAAAAATAAATTCTTGTCGGAGAAACAAGAGCATTTTGATCATTATCCGAAAATATCGAACATAGTAGCAGTATCAATACGTGAAACCAGGCATAACTGGTAATAAACAATTTTCAGCAAGCAACTACATGGTTTCGTTTGATACAAAAGCAGAATCTTATTGCAATATTTATTCTATATGAATTAACGGTTTACAAAGTTGTAACTAATTTTAAAATAAATATCAATTAGCTTGATTATTAGGGCTTAAATATAAGCTACCAAACATAAATGGGAAGTTATCAATGCATACAATAAAATTGGAAAAAGAATTTATACATTTAGAAGATGAAATCCTGCTCTGATAAATATATTCTTCACTATATATTCAAAAGAACATTCCCGATAATTTTTATTTTAAGTGCACCCTCTCTTAATGCTCAGCAGCGAAAAATAGACAGTTTAAAAAACTTAATAACAAATACCAAAGCAGATAAGATAAAAATAAATTTATTAGAACAATTAGGACAAGCGTATCGTGATGAAAAAAAGTTAGACTCAAGCATTCATACCTATAATCAGGCGTTGGAATTGAATGAAAAAATGGATTACTCGCCATTGAGGCAATGTTATAATATAAGCACAATAGATTATTTATATTATGTAACGGGCAACTATACAAAATCGTTGGAATATGCATCAAAGGCTTTGGTATTGAGCGAAAAGCTTCACGATCTCCCGCAGATGGCTCATGCACATCAGCAGTTCGGCTTTAACTATACTGCGCTTGGGGATTACAGGCAGGCGCTTAATCATTATTTCAAAGCCAAAGAGCTTTTTGAACGCCATAACCATCCCGAAATTGATCTTGAAAGCCCGGCATTCGCGACAGTATATATTGGATATTTATACTTAAAAATGAACCAGCCTGATTCTGCCTTTATCTATGTACAAAACGGTTACAAGCTGGCACGCACAATGTCACTCAGGTATGTTATTGATTATTCATTAAGAATACTTGGGGATATTTCTCTGGCAAAAAACAATGATCAGCTGGCATTGAATTATTACAGGCAATATGCTAATGATTTTTATAAGTACAATGAGAATAACAGGGACATCGGGTTTGTGCTTAATAGCATGTCAAAGATTTTTCAAAAAAATAAGCGAATGGACTCTGCTGTTTTTTACGCTAAAAAAGCGATGGAAAAAGCCCGGGAGTACGGAGACCAGGAAAATATATACAGTGCCGCAACCTCTCTGTATAATTTCTATAAAGACAAAAATGGAAGTAATACTTTAACCAATAGCAAAACAGAAAATCCGGAAGTAAATATCCAGGGGACTTTGAGTAAAAAAGTAGATAGCTTAAAAAACTTAATATCAAATACTAAAATAAATACAGCTAAAATTGATTTATATGAAAAATTAGGAGATGCTTACCGTTATAATGAAGCTGAAGCATTCAGGTATTTTAAAATAGCTGCCGCCGCAAAAGACAGTATGGCGAGCCTGGGGAAAATAAGGCAGATTCAAATGCTCACTTTCAATGAACAAATGAGAGAAAAGCAACAAGCCGAAGCAGATGCTAAAGAAGCCGCAACGATAAGGCTTATAATAATTATTGCTTCAATAATTGGCTTAATACTCAGCTTTCTTGTATGGAACCGTATAAGGCAATTAAGATTAAAACATAAAATGATCCTTGAGCAAAAAGAGGCGGAGAAGTTAAGAGCCATTGATAAAATGAAAGAGAAATTTTTTACAAATATTACTCATGAATTGAGAACACCTTTGTCATTGATCGTCTCTCCTGTAGAATTGTATCTTAAACATCCTGAACAACTCAATGATACTCCCAGGCTATTGGAAGGTATTTATAAAAATGCCGGCTATCTTCTTGATTTAATAAACCACCTGCTTGATATTTCAAAACTTGATGCCGGCAAGATGAACATTTCACTGTCAAAGGGAAATTTCGGCAACTATATTGGTGATCTTGTAAAGACTTTTGATGATGGGGCGGAAAAAAAACAAATAAAATTACATACTGAAAATAACCTGGATGGTGTCTATTTATTCGATGCAGAGCAATGGAAAAAAATAGTCAATAACCTGTTGAGTAATGCATTAAAATTCACCCCGGCTAATGGAAGTATTTTCGTATACATCAATAAAATATCCTTTACAAACGGATCCTGTGCTATCAGGCTTTCGGTAAGAGATACCGGAATTGGCATAAATAAAGAACAACTTCCTTTTATTACTGACAGGTTTTACCAGGCTGATAATAATCTTACAAGAAAATATGAGGGCGCGGGAATCGGGTTGTCATTGGTAAACGAATTGGTGAAGCTCATGGATGGTACACTTGAAATAGATAGTGAAGAAGGTAAAGGCTCAACTTTTACAATTGAAGCAACCTTACTTTCTGGACAGGGAGCAGAAGGCTTCCCCGATGTTCATTCTGTAGCAACGGGGATACCATTTTCAAATAATGGAAAAACTCAAAATCTTTCAGTAAAGTTTTCAGGTGAAAATGTTCCTGTTATTCTTGTTGCAGAAGATAACGCTGAATTGAGAGAATTTTTACAACACAGCATCGAACACCAATTTCGTGTAATTATTGCACCGGACGGCGCAGCAGCCTTTAATATGGCTTTATCAGAAATTCCGGATATGATCATTTCCGATGTAATGATGCCCGTAATGGATGGATTTGACTTTTGCGATAAAATAAAATCTGATCCGGCGACTTCGCATATCCCGTTTATTATGCTGACAGCAAAGACCAATTTTGAAAGTAAAATAAGGGGGTTACAAAAAGGTGCCGATGATTACCTCACCAAGCCATTCAGCGTGGATGAATTGCTGTCTAAAATTAAAAATATATTGGACAGGCAGGAGAAATTACGAAGACACTACCTTGAACAATTGACATCTCAAAATTCTCTTCCTTCCTTTACGGAAATGCAGGATGGATTTCTTAAAAATACATATAAAATTATACAAGACAATATCGACAACTCACAGTTTAGCGTAGAATTTCTTGCAAAGAAAATGGCTTTTGACACAGATGTTTTGAATAAAAAATTTTCTTCCGTTATAGGATTGTCTGCAAATGAATTAATAAGGCAATATAAGGCTAAAAAGGCAGAGATGGAGCATCAGATTCTCGAACTCGAAGCCAAAGCCCTTCGTGCTCAAATGAACCCTCATTTTATTTTCAACTGCATGAACTCGATCAAATCCCTCATTCAGCAAAAGGATGAAGATAAAGCGGTTAGTTATCTTACTACTTTTTCGAAACTGATACGTACTATTTTTCAAAACTCTGATAAAAGAGAAATTACTTTATATGATGAAATAGAAACCTGCCGCTTATACACACAACTTGAAGGCCTGCGCTTTGGAAACAAATTCAGTTATAATTTTTTCATTGATGATTCAATAGATTTGAAATCATTGCTGGTGCCCGCATTGATTATTCAGCCATTCATTGAGAATGCTATCTGGCACGGCATTATGCCGAAAGAAGATGGAGGATGTGTAAACGTATCTGTTAAAAAAGATGCTGGAAATATTTGCTGCATTATTGATGACGATGGCATTGGCAGGGAAATGTCGAAACAAAATAAATTTAAAGGCAATCCATCCACACATCAATCGAAAGGGGTGCATTTAACACAAAGCAGATTAGACCTTGATAATTTATTGAATGAACGCAGTGCATCACTTGCAATCATTGATAAAAAAGATGAAGATGGAAAGGCTGCCGGCACTACTGTTGTTCTTGATTTTAAAGAGTACTGAAATAACAAATGAAGGATACGATAAAAATATTTTTAAGTGCGTGGCCCACGCTCGCTTGATTTGTGCCTTCAACGATGGGAATACGCTTCTCCAGGTTGAATAATTTTTTATAGAATAATTATTTAATTATACATACAGGCTTCTAATTATACCTACAAGTTTCTGCTACGATCCGCTGCTAAATATGATTAAAATAACCAGACAAAAAAGCAGGGATATTCCGGCAACCCAGATAAGTATCTTCAGGCCTAACCCCATTTTATGTTTAGGCTTATTGTATTCGCTTAATGTAAGTTCCGGATGTTTTTTGAGATCATGCCTTATCCTCATTTTCATTACAGTAAAAGAAAGGTTATTCCACAAATTTTCTTTTTCTCCGGTGAGCGTTGCAAATTGCCTGAATGACAGCTTGATTAATTCGCTGCCTTTTAAATATTTCACCACTTCCGGATATTGTATTGGCCGGGCGATTGAGAATGAACAGGCAACACTGCTATTTGCGATTGCAGATATAATGAGTGACCCAATAAATACAAATTTTATTTTATTCATGGTAATGGGTTTTAAATAAATAACATAAATGTAGGAAACCGGGAATGTAATAGATTATTAAATCGACTCATTGAATTCAGTAATCTACTTCCGCCGTTGCTGTATCAAAACGGTTAATATAATAGTTGGGTACCATGCCGCTGCCTTCACCAGATGCAACGGTGCCTGACCTATCTGTAAAATACCATGCGATGTTATTGTTGTAATTGCCATAACTCTCCATGAGGACAGCGGTATCAACAGGCAAATCATAGGAATGCGGAATACCTATAGTAAACAACGGTGTGGGATCTTTATTGAGCACCAGACGTAAGAGCAGATCACCCGGGTGGGCATTTAACTTTTTCAGACGGATTTTTGTATAGGCTACCGGCGTTAAATAGACATCACCAGGGCCGGAGGAATTTCCACCACTATGGTCACTCCAGTAATTCACATGGGATGCGGCTATCAGGTACACACCTAATTTTGACTCAAACTTAAAATTACCATTTTTGTCTGTACTGATCCTGCCCACAACTGAACTTTCGAAGCATCCAAAAGGATCGGGATGGGTGCATTTTTCCAGCACCACATCGGCATCTGCGATGGGGGTATTCGTCTTAAACTCCAGCACTTTCAGTGCTGTATAATTAACCTCAGGGCTACTACCTGATTTCGTGCAGGCCATGAAAAATAAAATCATTGTAAACATTTCCGGAATGTATTTTGAAAATGTGAGGGTCATGAAGATCAGTTTTTGAATAATACTAAAATATCACAGGCGGGATGGGAAATCAATAGGGAATTGGTAATTAGAAGACCTGAATTTACAATTAGCCATTCTTTGCAAGACTATCATTCTAAGTAGCATTTGTCTTAACCTGCAACGCTGTCTTCTTACCATAGTAACATCTAAAAGTAGATAATGGGCCGGTTATAGCTTAACAAGCCTGGAGAAAAAGTTAGTTACTAACCCTGGTCGGTGAGTTATCAAACCAAACTACTGAGTTGCAAGAAGGCACTATGAAATAGCAAAAATAA
>JBDTZL010000225.1:0-26371 GCA_040005125.1 Ginsengibacter sp. | reverse complement strand
TTTTCTCATCAAAAGACTATTAATTTGCAAAAGTACTTTAATTGGCTAATTAGCTGATTAGCCAATTAGCCAATTAAGAAGTAAACTAATCAACTAATTAACTAATTAATCAATTAACCAACCTACTTCATAAATGTCCAACCCAGATACAGATACGCCATTGATGAAACAGCATAATGCCATCAAGGCTAAATACCCTGATGCGATCCTGCTTTTTCGTGTGGGTGATTTTTATGAAACTTTCGGGCAGGATGCCATAACTGCCTCGCGGGTGTTGGGGATTACCTTAACCAAACGAAACAACAGCTCCGCTACTGCGGCTGAATTGGCCGGGTTTCCTCATCATGCATTGGATACCTATTTGCATAAGCTTGTAAAGGCCGGTTACAGGGTTGCTATTTGCGACCAGCTTGAAGATCCAAAACTTGCCAAAGGAATTGTTAAACGCGGCGTAACTGAAATGATAACCCCCGGGGTTGCCACAAATGATAAGCTTCTCGAACACAATAACAATAATTTTTTATGCGGTATTCATCTTACCGGTGATAAAACCGGGATCTCTTTCCTGGATATTTCCACGGGCGAATTTTTTATTGCGGAAGGCGACAGAGAATATGCCGATAAATTATTGCAAAGCCTCAACCCTGCAGAAGTAATTTTTCAACGAAACCAGCAGAAAGATTTTAAAAACTTTTTTGGAAGTAAATTTTATACCTACACACTTGATGAATGGATTTTTACGGAACAATATGCCAAAGAGAGCCTGCTTAAACATTTTGGAACGCAAAGCCTGAAGGGTTTTGGGGTTGAGGATTTATCTGCGGGTATCATTGCTGCAGGCGCCATTTTGCATTATTTAAAAGATACAGAACATCCCAATCTTCAGCACATCACTTCTTTACAAAGAATTGATAAAGCAGATCACCTTTGGATGGATAGATTTACCATCAGGAATCTTGAATTGCTGGGAGGTGTGGAAAGTAACAATTCATTATTAAAAGTTTTGGATAATACGGTATCACCCATGGGAGCGAGATTACTAAAACGATGGATGGTACTGCCTCTTACAGAAATCAATACAATTGAAGAACGACAGGAATTGGTGGAATATTTTATCAAATCGCCCGATGAAAGAAACAAAACAGGACAGTATATAAAGCAGGCCGGAGATATCGAGCGCCTTGTAAGTAAAATACCTTTAAAAAAGATTAACCCACGTGAGGTTTTACAAATCAGTAAAGGATTAAGGCTGGCAAGCCAGGTAAAAGAAATATGCGATGTTTCGTCTAATGAATACTTGAAAAGGCTTGGGGATTCATTGAATCCATGCAGGTATATCAGCGATAAAATTTTTAAAGAGATCGTTGAAAATCCACCTGTCGCGGCTTCGAAAGGAAATATTATTGCGCCGGGTGTAGACGCTATTCTCGATGACCTCAAAGATATTGTTACTAACGGTAAAGGGCACCTGCTAAAGCTTCAGCATCAGGAAAGTGAAATCACAGGGATATCATCCCTAAAGATCGGGTTCAATAACGTGTTTGGATACTATCTTGAAGTGACCAATACGCACAAAGACAAAGTGCCTGAAACCTGGATGAGAAAACAAACACTCACCAACGCAGAACGATACATCACCCCGGAATTAAAAGAATACGAAGAAAAAATTATGGGGGCCGAGGATAAAATCCTTCAGCTTGAGGTACAAATATTTGAAAAGCTATTAAATGAGCTGCAGGATTATATTGCGCCCATGCAACTAAACGGGCATGTGATGGCAGTACTGGATTGCCTCATCTGTTTTGCAAACAATGCGCTGCATTATAAATACAAAAAGCCACAGCTTCATAATGGTTATGAGCTTGATCTCAAAGGCAGCCGTCACCCGGTAATAGAAAGAAATTTGCCACAGGGTGAAAGCTATATTCCCAATGATATTTTTTTGGATCCGCAAACGCAGCAGGTCATCATTTTAACCGGCCCCAACATGAGCGGGAAAAGCGCCATCCTTCGCCAGACCGCATTGATTACATTGATGGCTCACATGGGAAGCTTTGTTCCTGCAGAGGAAGCAAAAATTCCACTCACAGATAAAATATTTACCCGCGTTGGAGCCAACGATAACCTGAGCAGCGGTGAAAGCACTTTCATGGTGGAAATGAATGAGACAGCCAGTATTATTAATAACATCACTTCACGCAGCCTGATACTTTTGGATGAGATCGGGCGTGGAACTTCAACTTACGATGGCATCTCCATCGCATGGAGCATCGTTGAGCATTTGCAAAAATCTCCGCATGCCCCCAAAACATTATTTGCCACGCATTATCATGAGCTGAATGAGTTGGAGAATAAATTTGAAAGGATTAAGAATTTTCACATCACGCACAAAGAAGCCGGGAATAAAATTATTTTTTTGAGAAAGCTTGCGCCAGGCGGCAGCACACACAGCTTTGGTATTCATGTTGCGAAGATGGCCGGTATGCCTCCCTCACTTATCGAAAGAGCCAATGAGATATTAAAGCAACTTGAATCAAAGAACGTTGATGATTCCATAACCGAAGGTGGGGACGATGGCCCCGGCAGGAGTAATAAAAATATAAAGGACAACTTAAAAAAGTTAGCTGCACCTCAATTACAATTAAGCATTTTTGATGCACATTCGCAAACATTTGAAGAGATAAGAAAAATCCTTGCGGCAGTTGATATCAATCGGCTAACTCCGGTGGAGGCATTATTAAAATTGCAGGAGATAAAGAGTATGGTGAAATAGATGGATTATTGGTTGGTATAATCAAAATGTATTCAGACCATTGATCTTTATAAGAACATATAGCCAAAGACAAATGGGCTTTTGCTTAAATTTGTATAAAATCAAAAAATGAAAGGGAGTAACTATATTACTGACGAGCACGGGAAAAAGACTGCGATAATAATAAGCCTTAAAAAATTATAAGGAAGAAATTGAAGATTTTTTGGCTGCCCTGGAGGCGCAAAGCAGGGTAGAGGAGCCTTCCGTTGATTTTGAAAAAGCAGTTACAAAAATTATAAACACCAAATCTAAAAATGGCAGGGTATCAGCTAAAAATAAAAACGTCGGCTGAGGAACGTGTCTGCTGCGTAAACATGTCGCTCCTAAGGAGCTAAGCAATATTTATTTTCCTCCCTTGCTACTAAGATGTCGCTCCTACGGAGCTAGTAACGTTTATTTCGTTTACCATTGCGATTCATTTTTTTTACTCTCTCATGTGATATTCCTTTCCCTCATCCAAATCTTTTAGCGCTTCATCAATTTCATTTTTAATATCAATAGATAAATCATCCCACCAGTCATTTTCTACGTTTGCCTCCAGCATCGCATGCGCCATCTTTATCACTTTTACATCTGCAGTATCAATATATTTTTAACCTGTTTTTTTTAATTTTTTTACATCGTCCATAAACTTACATTGAAATGATAAATAAAACCTGAACAATCATTTAATTATACTCATACATAATAAACCCCCACGGCTCCATACTAAACACATGAGTCGCATTTACTTTTTCTTTCGCTCCCATAAACACATTCAAAGGGTTGCCATAAATAGAATTATCTTTTATTGTAAACTTTTGGGGCTGGTTTGAAAAATTAAGGATCACGGCAACTTTGTGACCTGCCTTCTCTCTTATATAAGCAAAGATGGCCACATCGTTGGCTGTTATTAATTTTTTATAGGAGGCATCTGCTGCCAGTGCAGGATTTTTTTTGCGGAGATGCAAAAATTTGCTGTAAAACGGCGCCATTTCAAATTTATTCCACACGATGGGATCCTTTACAAAAAACTTTAGCCGCTTTTTATTAGGCACTTCCTGCCCGCTGTAAATGAGTGGCACACTTTGATACATTGTTTGGGTAAAAACAGCTAAAGCTTTGTACGCATCTCCGTATCGTTCAAACTCGGTTCCTTCCCAGCTATTCCAGTCATGGTTGGTTGTATAATATAAACGATACGCATTTTTGGGAAATGTTTGTATATTATTATTAATGATAGAATCCACTTGTGCCAGTGATAATTTCCCTGCGTAAAAATGTACAAATCCTTCCATGATAGCCCATGTATATGTTTCATCAAATCCCGCAATATGCAATTCAGGATTTTGACTTTCGGCAAGCATAAAAACATGCTTGATTTTTTTTAATGAATCAATGCACTGTTTCCAGAAATCTACCGGCGGCCCGTCTGCCACATCGCAACGAAATCCATCAATATCACTTTCTTTTACCCAGAAGCTCATAGCCTCGATCATACTATCGCGCAGTTCATTATTTGCATAATTAAGTTTGCGGGTGTCTGTCCAGTCGAACGGGGCAATAAGGTTGCCCGCGCTATCCCTTGCATAAAAGCCGGGGTGATCTTTTATCCAATGGTTATCCGGCGAGCTGTGGTTGGCCATCCAGTCTGTGATTACTTTAAACCCCATGCCGTGTGCATGTTTCACAAGAGCTTTCCAATCGGCCATTGTTCCAAATTCAGGATTTACGGCTTTATAATCTCTTGCCGCATAGTAGCTACCCAATTCTGATTCGTTTGCTTTGCGGCCTTCAATCCCGATTGGTGTAATGGGCATAAACCAAAGTATTTCCACACCCATTTTCTTTAAACGCGGCAGGCTTTTTTCAAAATCTTTCATTGAAGAGGAAGTGGTATATTGTCTCAAATTCACTTCATAAATATTACTTTGCCCGCTCCACGACGGATGCGAAAATCCACGGGAGCCTTTCCCGTTATTTTGCGCTGCAGAAATTTCGGGAAGGAATGAAATAAAAAGTACGCTGAAATAAAAAGAAAATAAAAGAGCAATAGTATTTTTTTTCATACTTATCTTTTTTAGTGAATTAGCAATTTGAAAAAGTCTTAAAAATATTTGCAGATAAATGTACTCTTTTTAGATAAAGGAATCATTCGAAAATAAATCGGGTAATTTTGAAACATTCAAATAAAAATAATGGCGGAAGAAAAGTCAATGTATTACAACGATTACCTGCAGCTCAATAAAATTCTGGATGCGCAACATCCTGAAAGCTTTAAAACCGGGAACGAGCCCGCTCATGATGAAATGCTTTTTATTATTATTCACCAGGCTTATGAATTGTGGTTCAAGCAAATATTGTTTGAGCTGGATTTTGTTATGGGAGTGTTTAAAAAAGATACGATTGATGACAATTCTGAAGATCTGAATCTTGTTCGCCACCGTTTGAATCGTATAATAAAAATCCTGGAGCTGCTTACACAACAAATAACTTTACTGGATACAATGACTCCGCTGGATTTTTTTGAATTCAGGAATCTGCTCATGCCCGCATCCGGTTTCCAAAGTGTGCAGTTCCGGTTAATTGAGGCGAGGCTTGGGTTACAGATGGACAATCGCTTTAATAAGGATTATTATAAACGAACAAACGAAGGTGGATTTGATAAGCCCGATTTTGATAAAATAAATGAAACAGAAAAAGCTACCAACCTTTTATCCCTCATTAATAACTGGTTAAAAAGAATGCCATTTTTCGAAAATGATTTATGGAAAAATTACCAGAGTAAATTCCCCGTTGCTGATAACCTTCATCCTTTCTGGAGCGATTACAGGAACATTTATAAAAACGGGCTGAATGAAAGAGAGGCCAATAAAATAAATGATTTTGATTTTATTTTTTTTGAAAATAAGAATAGTTTTTCTGACGAACAATTACCACAGCAACCGCTGCTTTCCTCTGAGGCAATGCGTGCCGCTTTGTTCATTATGCTTTACCGCGACTTCCCCGTTTTCCAGACGTCTTATCAAATATTGGATGCGCTCGTAGAAACGGATCATCAAATGTCTAACTGGCGCCATAAACATTTGGATATGGTGCGGCGTATGATTGGAATGCGAATGGGTACTGGTAATACAAGCGGGCGGGGTTATCTCGAAGGGGCGCTCAACAGCCATTATATTTTTAAAGACATTGCGGGCCTTTCCACATTTTTAATTGAAAGAAGAAAATTGCCTGAACTACCTGCTGATCTTATCCGAAAACTGAGTTACAATAATTAATTTGAAAATGACTTAATTTGAAAATGTTCGGGAACGAAATGTAAGCTGGTTTCTTAATAAATATTTGCGGTTACAGGTATAATCATTTTAAAAACATCAACCTCTCGACAATCATTTGTATAGAAGCTATGAGCGCTACAACAGATAAAAGATACACCCAAATTTTTCGGGGAATATTTAATATAGTTATAAAAAAATAGCTGAGCAATAATACCAGCAGGACGATTACTATTTGCCCTGCCTCCAGGCCGATGTTGAAGCTTAACAAAGGCACGGCAATCGTTTCATGCTGTGGCAGCATAAAACGAATGCTGTTGGCGAAACCCATGCCATGTATCAATCCAAAAAATAATGCAAAAAAGTAGTTGAGCTGTATTTTTTTTTGAACAAAGTCTTTTTGAAAAAAATTAAAAGCGGCAGTAATTACAATGGTGCAGGGAATCAGGATTTCTACAAGTTTACTGTTGATCCGGATAACGTCATACACGCTTAAAGCCAGTGTAAGTGAATGGCCGATAGTGAATGCGGTTACTAATATCAGCACTTTCTTCCAGTCCCTGAAAATATAAATAGCCGATAACGCGGTGATAAATAAAATATGGTCGAGCGCTCCCGTACTGATAATATGGTGCCAGCCAAGGCTAAAAAAAAGTTCTGCATCATTCATTTGAAAAATTTAATAAATTATTTAAATATATAGCAGACTTTTGCCTTATCGAAATTAAGATTTTTAATTCTCCCCATGCTCTTCTCCCGGATATTGCTTTTATCTTTTGGCCTGCTCTCCCGGCTTTTCAATACGGCGCCATTGCATGAGGTAGAAAACACCCCCATGCACCCGTTCTATGTGAGTGTAACTCAAATACAGGAAAATGCCAAAGAAAGGATTTTGGAAATAACCTGTAAAATTTTCACTGATGATTTTGAAAAGGATTTACGCAAGGATTTCAATACACATGTGGATCTGTTGAACCAGGCTGATAAACCGGCTATGGGGAAACTGGTTAATGAATATATCAGGACGCACCTGCAGGTCTCTGTTGATGGAAAACCATCTTTACTGCAATACGTGGGTTATGAACAGGATGAAGAAGCTGTGGAATGTTATTTCCAGGTAAACAATATTGCGGTAAATAAAAGCCTTGCGATAATTGATAATATCCTGTTTGATTATAAACCGGAACAGGTAAACATTGTGCATGTAACGGTAAAGGGTACACGCAAAAGTATGCAGCTTGTAAATCCCGATTCCAGGGCGTCTTTTGACTTCCCTTAATCTGCCTGAACCACATAGGATCACAGGCACATAGGAGGAACACATAGAACCAATTTTTATAGCTTGAATGTTCTATGTGTAGCTATGTTTCTATTGCTTCTATGTGGTGGCAAAAAAAAACAGATCAATCCATCTCCTCTCTTATTTCATCAGTGATATTTACAATCACCTTATCAATACGCTGGCCATCCATGTCCACTATTTCCAAGCTAAAGCCACGCCAGTCAAATGTATCACCTGGTTTCGGAATTCTTTTTAGCTCATGCAATATAAATCCTGCAAGGGTGTCAAACTGGTTTTCGCCTTCGTTGATCCATATTGTTTTATCAAATCTCGTAAGAAAATCATAAAATTGAATTTGCGCATCAATGAGGAAACTGCCATCTTTCCTTTCTACAATCAAGTATTCATCATCTTCAGCCTCGGGCATTTCACCCACAATGGCTATTAAAATATCTTTTACTGTTATCATTCCCTGTATGCTGCCATATTCATCCACAACAAAGGCGTAATGAATTTTAGTCTGCTTGATTTTCTCAAGCACCTGGTACGCCGAATTATTCTCGGGAACGAATAGTGCATTTTTCAAAAGATTGGCAAGAGGTACATCAGGCTGCAGGTAAAGGTCCTTTACATACACAACCCCTTTTATAGTATCAATATTTTCTTGGCAAAGCGGGTAAACAGAATGCTGGTGTTCTTTTATTTTTTCTTTTACTGATATCCTGTCTTCAGTTATATCAAACCAGATAATATCTGTTCGGTGTGTCATGATGGAAGTAATATTCCTGTCTCCAAGATGAAACACTCTTTCAATAATATCTTTTTCTTCTTCCTCAATGGCCCCGAGCTCGCTACCCTCATTAATGAGTGCTTTAATTTCTTCTTCTGTAACCTGGCTGTCTTTATGCTGTTTTATTTTAAACAATTTGAAAAAGCCAACGCTCAGGCTGCTAAGCAGCCAAACTACAGGGTAAGAAATACGGCTGAGTATTTTGATAGGCTGTGCTACATTTTTGGCTATTTTCTCAGGCCTCAGAATCGCAAACCTTTTTGGAATTAATTCGCCAAAGAGTATAGATAAAAAGGTGACTACGATAACGATTAAAACTGTTGAAATAGTTCCTGCGTAGTGTTTCAAAAAATCTATTTCTTCCACGTAGGGTTTTAAATACCCACCAAACTTTTCACCGGAATATACGCCGGTCAAAATTGAAATAAGTGTAATATAAATTTGGGTAGTTGATAGAAATACATCCGGGTTTTCCTTGAGTTCAAGTACTGCTTTTGATTTCCGGTCTCCCTTGGCAGCACTGCTTTCCAGCCGGTTTTTTTTAGCCGAGATAAGTGCGAGCTCGCTCATAACGAGTAACCCGTTGAGAAGGATAAGGCAAGCCAAAATAATAAATTCGATCATATATTTTTTTTCAGTTCCGGGCTTTCCAGGCCAATTTTATTGTTAAAGATTTTCGCGGGGATGTATCCAAGAATCAAACCAACAATTGCGCCGCAAAAAATATCCAATGGAAAATGAACTCCCACATATACCTGGGCATAAGAAATAAAAAAAGCCCACAAAAAAAGCAGGGACCAATAAGGGCTTACCGCCTTTTTAAATGTTGTAAATATAAACATTGTAGCTGCAAAATGATTGGCGGCATGCGAAGATGTAAAACTTGAGCTCTCAGGGCAATAGCTTACAAGGAACCGCACTTTATCCGCAAAGGAAGGATCATGGCAGGGCCGCAGCCGCATAAAATTATCTTTTATCAGCGTGCTGCTTACGAAATCGCTTAGCATTGCATTCAATATAAAAAACAAAACCCAGTACCATCCTTTGGTTTTATAATTTATTGTTGTAAATAAAATAAGAAAGAAATAGAAGGGGAGCCAGAGGTAAGATTCCCGGATAAATGGCACCACACCGTCGAGAAAAGAATTGTGCCACTCGCCGTTAAGTTTCGTAAATAAAAAATAATCGAGATGTTTTACTCCTTCCGGAATATACATGTCAGGCATAATTTCTAAAAAGGTCATTGCCGCAAAAATAGCCATTGCCGGAATAAGTCGGTAATTATTTACATTTGCCTTTTGGTTTTAAAAATGCTCCAAAGTGTTTCCATTATTCTATAAATTCAACTCACTTCATGAAGACTCCAACTTTCCCCCGTCTGGTTAAATGGATGTTCATAACGGGAATGATTTTTTTAGTGTGTATGATTTTTATGCGCCTGGGGTTTTTTTTGCATTTCAGGACCAATCAATATTCCTTCTCAAACACCTTCGGGGCTTTAGTACTCGGTGTACATTTTGATATAAGGATAGTATGTGGTATTGTCCTTTTTCCGTTCCTGGCAGGCAATCTTCATCTAAGATACAATGAAAAAAAACGACTCTCAGCAGGTAGTATCGTACAATTGGTTATTACGCTCCTGATTATGGTGCTGCTGATTATTTTTATGAAAAAAGGACACGCCTCCGTTTCTTCCCTGATCTATATGAGTATATTATTTGCCCTTATACTTGTGTGGCTTTTCAGTACAGAAAATTGCAATCCATTTGAGAATTCTGTATCACGGAAAATTTTTAAAATTTATTTTTTTATAATAACAGTGTCCCTGGCGTTATTGTATGCTATTGACTTTGAGCATTACGATTATCTTCATCAGCGCTTAAATGGAAGTGTGCTTAATTATCTTGAAGATGCCAAAATTTCCATGAACATGGTTTGGGAAACCTACCCGGTTTTTACTTTATTGATCCTGGTTATTATCAGTACAATATTATTATATGGGTTAACAACCTGGCTGTTTAAAAAAATACAACCCGCCACATGGCGTGGTAGCCCCATTGCTAAATTATTAATTGGTTTTGTGTTTGCCTTATTATTGGGCATAGGCATTTTTGGCAGGTTAAGCCAATATCCTTTGCGCTGGAGCGATGCATTTTTTTTTCATGATGAATTCAAAGCCAACCTGTCTTTAAACCCTGTTCAGAGTTTTTTAAGCACGCTTGAATTCAGGTATTCTACTTATGATTTAAAGAAAGTAAAAGAGTATTATCCTTTAATGGCCCAATATCTTGCAATTGATAAGGCGGACAGTACTACATTAAATTACAAAAGAACTTTTAGCCCGCAGCCAACTGTTAGTACTCCAAATATTGTGGTTGTTATCTGTGAAAGTTTTAGTGGCTACAAAAGTAGCATGTGGGGAAATCCATTAAATACCACACCATATTTTAATGAGATGTGTCAACAGGGGATTTTTTTCGACCGGTGTTTTACACCTGCTTATGGTACGGCAAGGGGTGTATGGGCAGTTATAACCGGCATTCCGGATGTAGACTATGAAAACACTGCAAGCCGAAACCCCGCTGCAGTTGACCAGCATACAATTGTCAATGACTACACCGGTTACGATAAATTTTATTTTTTGGGTGGCAGTTTAAGCTGGGCCAACATTCGTGGGTTGCTTACCAATAATATTACCGATCTTCATTTATACGAAGAAGACAGCCATAAAGCCAAAACAATTGATGTATGGGGCATTAGCGACAAAAGCCTTTTTCTTGAGGCCAATGGTGTTTTTAAAGAACAGGCTCACCCGTTTTTTGCAGTAATTCAAACAGCGGATAATCACAGGCCCTACACAATTCCCGATGAAGATAAGGGCAACTTCAAATTAGAAAAATATTCCACAGATTCTCTAAGAAGGTTCGGTTTTCAAAGCAATGAAGAGTTAAACGCATTTCGTTATACCGATTTTTGCTTTGAAACATTTATCGGGGCAGCTAAAAAAGAGAAGTATTTTAAGAACACCATTTTTGTTTTTGTGGGTGATCATGGCATCAGGGGGGATGCAGGAAGTATGTTTCCCAAAGCATGGTCAGCAGATGGATTAACTACCCAGCATGTTCCGCTGCTTTTTTATTCACCATCCCTGCTTACTCCGCAGCGTATTACCAAAACCTGCTCGCAGCTCGATCTTTTGCCTTCCGTAACGGCGCTTGCGCGGGTACCGTTTATCAATACAACACTGGGGAAAAATTTATTTGACACCGCCAAATTAAATCAGGAGCGGTTTAAGAATTCTGCATTTTTATTTGATCCCGCTATCAAACAAATAGGAATTGTAACCGATGAATACTGTTATGTACACAACCTGTTGAGTGGTACCGAAGATTTCAGATCGAGCCGCAATGATAGCGTATTAACGCAAGTACCCGGAACTCTGGAAGATCAGAAAGCAATAAAAACACTTGCGCAGGCTTATTATGAAACCGCACGCTATATGATGTTGAATAATTTAAAAAAAAATGCAGGAAAGTGAAAAACTCAGCAGGCAAAGGCAATAAGCAAAAGGCAATAAGCAATACAAAAGCATGATTGAATTGTTGAATTGTTAATTCCTCATTGCCCAAATGCCAATTTAAAAAACATAACAACATCATTGTCATAACGTTGGTATATTTACGCTTTTTACAGCATGATCATAAAAGCCAAATTGCCTAAAACGGCTCCTTTAACCATTCAGTGGCTGTTTACGCTATGGCTTATCTATGTCATGATATTTACCCTCTTCAGGATATCAACTGTTTTTTTATTCAGACCGGCAAATGTTCCAATTTCATCGTTGTTGCCATCCTTCTGGCTTGGTTTTCGCTTCGACGCGAAATGGATTTCAATAATACTTTTACCAATTGCCATACTCTCTGTGTATCCGAAATGCTCCCCTTTTTTTTCTGAAAGAAATAAACGTTACTGGTCTTATTATCTCGCCATTACGACGTTCGTAGTCCTGTTTTTTTTCGGGGCGGATTTTGGAAATTTTAGTTACAACCATACCCGTATAAACGCAAGCGCACTCAATTTCGCGGAAGACCCGGTGATATCTTTTAAAATGCTCTGGCAAAGTTACCCGATGATTTGGATGATAACGGCCCTTGTGCTAACCGTTGTTGTGATGTCTAAGGTTTTTAAGAAAACTCATGTACGAACGTTGAAAAGAAATCTCACGGGAAATATTATTTACAAAAAACGCTGGTATGCAGGAGCCATAATTTTTTTGAGTTGGTGCCTGTATGGGGTTTTTTCATTCAAACCGATAAAATGGAAAGATGCTTTCGAACTGAATGATAATTTCAGGTCATATGTGGCATTGAACCCGCTTCAAAATTTTTTTACAACCCTGCAATTCCGCAAGCCATCTTTTGAAGATGCAAAAGCAAAAGCTTATTTTCCTGTGATCGCTAACTTTCTTCAACTTGATCCCCAGAACATTTCCGACAAGGATTATGCAAGAGAAGTTTTACCAGACAGTAAAGCATTGGAAAGCCGTCCCAATGTGGTTTTAGTGATTTGCGAAAGTTTCAGCATGTACAAAAGCAGTATGGGTGGCAATCCACTTAACACCACACCTTACTTCAAATCTATGTGCGACAGCGGTTTGTTTTTTAGCCGTTGTTTCAGCCCTACATTCGGAACAGCCCGTGGAGTTTTTGGTGTATTAACGGGTACACCCGATGTACAGCTTTCTGAATTTTCTACCCGCAACCCCGAAGCGATTCATCAGCATACGATCATAAATGATTTCGTGGATTACAATAAATTTTATTTCCTGGGAGGCAGTAGCGATTTCAACAATTTTGAAGGCCTTGTAAAAAATATTAACGGCCTTCAGCTTTACCAGGAGGGCTCGTATAAATCCCCACCGCTAAATGTATGGGGCATTAGCGATAAAAATCTTTTCCTTGAGGCTGAAAATGTTTTTTCAAAGCAGAAAAAACCGTTTTTCGCGATTATTCAAACCGCAGACAATCACCGTCCGTACAGCATTCCGCCCGAGGATACCGATTTTGAAAGAAGGATTGTGAGCGAGGATACACTCCTGAAATATGGCTTTGAATCTTTAAAAGAATTCCAATCATTTTGCTACACTGACTATTGTTACAGGAAACTAATTGAAGAAGCAAAAAAACAAAGTTGGTTCAATAATACGATTTTTATTTTTACAGGCGACCATGGCGTTGAGGGTGATGCCTCAGCAATGTACCCCGACGCTTGGACATCAGGCCGGCTAAGCGATGAACATGTGCCCTTATTATTTTATGCGCCCGAGCTGATAACTGCGCAGGCAAGGAGTGAAGTGGTTTCTCAAATTGATATTTTACCAACTCTCGCAGGCATGCTTCACATGTCGTACACTAATACTACTCTCGGAAGAGATGTTCTTCATTCAAAAAATAAAACGGACGCTGCTTTTATTATACATCATGATGAAGGGAACATCGGGGTAGTTACCAATGATTATTATTTTGTAAAAAATCTGCGAATACAAAAAGAAGAGCTTTTGCCATTAAGGCCGGATATTTTACCGCTGACAGCTAAACAAAATGATTCTGTAAGGCATAATTTAAGTGAGCTTACATCCACAATATATGAAACAGCCAAATGGATGCTGGTGAATAATAAGAAATAAGAAATCATAATTAGCTAATTAGCCAATGTCCTAATGTGTTAATGGGAAGCTTTAGCTTTATTTATTTAGCTATTATTCAAAAGTGTTCTGCTCTGTCATAAGCTAATTGGCTAATCGTTGTTGTAATGAAATAATTTCAGTTAGCTGTTATTTAAAAATGTTCTGCTCTGTCATTGGCTAATTAGCTAATTATTCAATGAGTTATTTTTTTTGCTATCATCAACATTCGGGGTGAATTTTTTATATGGTAACTGTTGAAGTTGTAATCTCCGAATACTTCCTGGATCTGCAATTGATGATAGGAGAACATCTCAGTAAAATCACCTAAAGAAAATTTGGCTACTTTTTCCTGATGCTGTATGGGATTGTCAAGATCATCATCTTCAACAACTATTTTTTTATAAAAATGTGTTTCGTCAAACCATTTGGTAATAAAATAATTAATATTGTCAACCACTATTTCAGATTTATGCACCAGGTGATCTTCAGCATAATGAACATTGAGATAATCCAGAACAAAAATACCATTGGGCTTTATCGATTGGGCAATCGTTCTTATAGAATTATCATGCTCCCTTCTTGTATTAAAATATCCGAAGCTTGTGAAAAAATTGAAAGCATAGTCAAAATAATTTATCCAAAACGGCAGCCTCATATCATGTACAAAAAACTGCAGATTTTCAGATTCGTATTTCTTGGCTTCCTGAATACTGTCCGGTGAAAGATCAATTCCCGTAACGTTGAATCCCTTTGATGCAAGCTGTCGTGAATGACGCCCCTTGCCACAAGCTATATCCAGCATCAGCGAGCCAGGGGGAGGTTGCAGGTAATCAATTAATTTATTAATAAATTTAGCCGCTTCTGCTTCATCCCTTTTAAAATATAGCTGGTGATAATATGGTGAGTTGAACCAATCTTTAAACCAGGGGTCTGTTTTCATTTATCACCGATTTGTTAGCAAATGTAATTTGTAATTGGCTAATTAGCCAATAAGCTGATTAGCTAATTAATACAATTGCTTTAACTTTACAAATATTAAATACTGGAAATAAGTGGCACTCATAAAAAGCATCTCCGGCATAAGGGGAACAATTGGAGGAAGGCCGGGAGAAAATCTTACGCCCCCTGATATTGTAAAATTTACCGTTGCATTTGCAGCCTGGCTCAATACACAGGAAAGCAGCAAGATCATTGTTATTGGCCGCGACGGCAGGATTAGTGGTGAAATGGTAAGTAATTTATGTGCCAATACCCTTATTGCATGCGGCTTTGACGTGATTGACCTGGGTATAACAACCACACCCACCGTTGAAATTGCGGTAACTTCTGAAAACGCTGGTGGAGGAATCATTATAACGGCGAGTCATAATCCCCGGGAGTGGAATGCATTGAAGTTGCTCAACAGGCGTGGTGAATTTATAAATGCCGAAGAAGGGGAAAGGATATTGGAATTAGCAGAAAATGAAGATTTTATCTTTGCAACGGTTGACAAAGCCGGGAAATATTCACAGGACGATTCTTACATGCAAAAGCACATCGATGCAATATTAAATTACGAACTGGTTGACGTAGAGGCTATAAAAAAAGCGAAATATAAAATTGTGGTTGATGGTATAAACAGTTCGGGTGCTATATATATTCCGGCTTTATTGAAAGCCCTGGGCGTAAAGGATATTATTGTTTTGAATGGTGAAATCAATGGAAAATTTGACCACAACCCCGAGCCACTTCCCGCACATTTAATGGGCCTTGGCAAAGAAGTGAAACGGCAAAACGCCAGTCTTGGAATTGCTGTTGACCCTGATGTAGACAGGCTTTGCTTTGTGTGTGAAGACGGAAGCATGTTTGGAGAGGAATATACTTTGGTTGCCGTTGCGGATTATATTTTAAGCCATAGAAAAGGGAATTCGGTAAGCAATATGTCTTCGACCAAAGCCCTCAAGGAAATTACAGAGAAGCATGGAGGCCAATATTTTCCTTCGGCGGTGGGGGAAGTTAATGTTGTACATAAAATGAAAGAAGTAAATGCAGTAATAGGTGGTGAAGGGAATGGCGGCATCATCGTTCCCGATTTTCATTATGGCCGTGATGCTCTTATCGGTATCGGTTTATTTCTCACCCATCTTGCACATTCAAAAAAGACCATCAACCAGTTACGTGGGGTTTATCCCGACTACTTTATTTCAAAAAATAAAATTGTATTAGAGACAAATGTGGATGTAAAAGAGGTTTTTAAAAAAATAAAAGACAAATACAGAAACTATCCTGTCAATACCGATGACGGGCTGAAAATAGAATTTGATAAAGACTGGGTGCACCTCAGGACCAGCAATACAGAGCCCATTATAAGAATTTATTCAGAAAGCAATTTTGAAACTACTGCTGAAAATATTGCTAAGAAAATTATGAGGGATATTCACGAAGCCATGTAATGTTTAGCCACGAATTACACGAATTGTCACAAATTCTGTTTCCTTTTACGTAGTAATACAAATATTAGCCTTGCGAATTGTCCATTGACAATGACCAATGACCAATGACTAATAACCAATGACCAATGACTATCGACTATTGACTACTGACTACTTCCATCGCTTCACTGTATCAGGTTCTTTATTTTCTTTTCGATAATTTCGCGGATTATGGATAGAATTTATTTTGACAATGCGGCTACTACCGCACTGGACCGGCAGGTACTGGAATCTATGATGCCATTTCTTACAGAAAAGTTTGGCAACCCTTCTTCTATATATTCTTATGGCCGTGAAACACGGATGGCAATTGAAATGGCGCGAAAATCCGTTGCAAAAATATTAAATGCCCATCCGGCGGAAATATTTTTTACCAGTGGTGGAACAGAAAGCAGCAATACAGCAATTAATGCTGCTGTGCGGGATCTCGGATGTAAGCAAATTATAACGTCGCCTCTGGAACACCATGCCACGTTACATTGCGTAGAGCAACTTGAAAGGACCGGTGCAGCAGAAATTTCTTATGTAAACGTTTTGCCCAATGGCCATATTGATATAACCGACCTCGAGAAGTTGCTGAAAGAAAGCAACAAAAAATGCCTGGTAACTTTAATGCACGCCAATAATGAGATCGGAAATATTACAGACATTGAAGAAGTAGGAAAACTTTGCAAAAAATACCATGCAATTTTCCATTCCGATACTGTACAAACTGTGGGGCACTATTCATTTGACATGAGGAAACTTCCTGTGCATTTCATAACCGGTGCGGCGCATAAATTTCATGGCCCGAAAGGTGTGGGTATATTATATATCAATGAAAATGTGAAAATAAATCCATTCATAAACGGAGGCAGCCAGGAGCGCAACATGCGTGCAGGCACTGAAAATATTTATGGTATTGTCGGTTTTGCCAAAGCTCTTGAGATTGCTACTGCAAATCATGAGAAGGATAGTGAATACATCAGCGATCTTAAAAACTATATGAAGCAAAAGCTGCATGAAAATATCCCGGAAGTTTACTTTAACGGCGACCATGCGGGCAAAAGTTTGTATACTGTTTTGAGTACAGCATTTCCAAAAACGGAAAAATCGGAAATGCTGCTTTACAATCTTGATATTCATAACATCTGCGCAAGCGGAGGCAGTGCCTGTACCTCAGGGGCCGATGCAGGCAGTCACGTGATAAGAGCCTTCAACAACAATCCTAATCATATTACTGTGCGGTTTTCTTTTAGTAAATACAATACCAAAGAAGAGGTGGATACAGTAGTGGAGAAGTTAAAGGACATGATTTAGCCTCCCTGCTAATGTCGCGCTAACATTTTGTAGCTGCAGTATTTTTCCCGCAGATTATCACCAGGGTTGCCGACCTTTTTAACAGGCTTTAATTGTTTATAGGCATCTTCTTCAGGGGTTGGCAACCCTTAAAAATAAAATCATGTCGTTAATAAAAAATAAAGTTTTTAGATTTGTTGTAATATAAATTTTCTGTCAAAAAAGTTAACTATGCATATAGTTGGGGCGATACTCAAACAAAAGGGACCACATTCTAATTTCATTAATGCAGACGCTACTGTACTTAAAGCGGCGAATGCTATGAAATCAAAAAATATAAGCTACCTGATTGTAAGAAAAAACCGGCAATATGCCGGTATTATTTCAGAAAGAGATTGTGTGTATAAGTTAATTCTCCATGAGAAACCCGCCGGCAGCACATTTGTACATGAGATTATGACCACGGATCTGCCAGTGGTAGGGTTAGCAGATAAAGCGGAGCAATGTATGATTCTGATAAGTTCTTCTAAATCCCGCTACCTGGCTGTACTTGACAAGAATAAGTTTAAGGGTATCATCACCGTTCACGATTTGATCCGCGAAGCTATCGCCTCAAAAGAAAGATTCAAGGGCACCCGTTGGTACGTTGATTAATTTCACATCATCAGCCCGCAAAAAGTTAACTGTTTATTTTGCTGGTAAATACAATTTCTTATAAGATAAATCCCGGGTTTATAAGGGGCATTAAATTTGTGTATTGAAAATCCCGATTTTCAGGATGAAGAAGAAAATGCACTAAGAAATTTAAGAATTATGTGAGTCCTCTTGCTAACGAGGTACAGGCCTTCAGACTTAGTGGTATGAGAATAGTTCTTTTAATTTCAACGTTTAAAAGGTTACAAAACCGCTATGACAGTTATTTTATGAAAGCAAGTCATTTCACCAGGCTGATAATTCTGTTCTTTTATACAATTGCGTGTGTGAATAAAAATTCCGGAGAAGCTGCCGGCGTTAACGACATAGACACTTCAGTTGCAGGAAATGTTACTCCGAATGCAGTTATAGCCGATACTTTTGAAACGGGAAAAATTATTACTCATGTTTATTGCAGTGCAGATGCTGCACAATCGTATGCTTTGTACATTCCTTCCAAAGGCAATAACAGGGCGCTGCCGGTGATTTATTTTTTTGATCCGCATGGAGATGGCTCATTTCCATTGGGCAAATACAAAGCATTGGCAGATGCCTATGATTTTATCCTCGCAGGGAGCAATAATTCAAAGAACGGGAATGACTGGCCGACAACCGAAAACATCTGGCGAATTATGTTTGACGATTCGCAAAAGCGATTAAAGATAAATGGTAGCCTCATTTACACGTGTGGCTTTTCCGGCGGCGCCAAAGTAGCAGGTTATGTGGCCCTGAATAACAATGAAGTGAAAGGAGTTATAGCCAATGGCGCCGGTTTGCCTGATGGAACTCCTGCAGCCAATTTCCGCTTCAGTTTTACGGCCATTGCCGGAGCGGGTGATATGAACATGACCGATTTGGTAGCCATCAGCAGTAACCTGGATAAAACACTGACCAGGCATCGTATCATTTTTTTTGATGGCAAGCATGAATGGGCGCCTGAAAAGACTATGAATATTGCCTTTGCGTGTTTACAACTTGATGCAATGCATGAAAAATTAATCCCGGTGGATAATGTATTTATCAACAACTTTATCGCAGGCAGCAGGAAAAAGATTGCAGATTATTTAAAAATAAACCACCTCGTAAAAGCCGAACAGGAATGCAAACTTTCTATAAGCATGCTCGACGGATTGACCAATGAATTGACCTGGTTTACAGAAAAAGATAGTTCGGTTAAAACCAATCCTGTTTACCAAAAGCAATTGCAAACAGAGCAAAATCTGCTTACGACCGAAGATAACCTGAAGGAAGGATACGTGAAGCAATTTCAACAGGACGATATGAATTACTGGGTTAAAACCATCGGCGACCTGCAAATAAAGAGCAAACCCCAAACCCCTGAAGGCGCAATGTACCAGCGCCTGCTGGCTTATTTATCCCTGGCATTTTATTCCATCAGCAACCGGCTTATTACCGGTAACCAGAATAACGAAGCTCAATATTTTGTTAACCTGTATAAAATGGCCGATGCTACCAACAGCGAAGCCTGGTACTTCTCAGCTATACTAAATGCACGGAACAATAATGCTAACGCAACAAAAGACGATTTACTGAGAGCCATAACATGTGGTTTTGCAAATAAAGACCGTATGATGCAGCAGCCGGAATTTCAAAGCCTCGCGTCACAAATTAATTTTCCGGAAATTGAAAGTAAAATGAAATGAATCGTTGAATGGTTCGAAGTTGAAGGTTGAAGGTTCAATTAAAAGTTAAAAGTTAATAAATTCATTTGTTCAAAGTTTAAAGTTTGCTCTTTGTATTGCTACTTGCTACCTGATTCTTACTACTTTCTTACGGGGCTATCGGCCAGGGTTCTTCCTCATCTTTTGTTCGGGCTCTTCCCTGCAATCTTTTGGCGGGAAAGTGTATTCTGATTAAATCGTTACGAGCGCCAAAAGGATTTCCGGTTCGATCCCGCAGCCCGTCATCTATGTCTATCAATCATCTGGTTAGTTGGTCGCCTTTTATTTTTTCGATGCCCTAACATTTGAAGAGAAACGAATGCCCCCGCCTGGCCTCCCTGTCGGCAGGCAAGTGTCCGACCAACGGTGTTGTGTAGCCGCTGTCTTAGTTTCCATCAAAATATACAGCATTTCAAAACTATGAATTCCCGCCACGAGAGGATTTTGGTGACGAATAATAATCAGTAAGCAGCTGTTTCAATTCGTGAATGATGGAAGTAAAAATTCTGGGCAATCAATGCATATTCCTGCCTGATGGCACTAAACTATATTAATAAACGGTTACTTTATTCATTTTTCGCCGTTGGTCGGAGAAATGTACGCATCTCTTTTCGATGCAGGTATAATGCCCACATGCACAACGCCTTGCTGGAATAGTTATTTAAATCTTTGAGTTGCTGCTGATTTAAAGGCACAAGAAGCTAAGCTAAAGCCACGCCTCATTGCAGCAACCGATACTTTATACCTGGACTAGGAGCGGGCTGTTTGTTTAGAATGTCTGTCGGCATTGACTGCAACGTTACGCATTTATGCTGGACGGGAAATATAGTTCCGTCAGCCGGTACCGTTGCCAAATTTATAATTAAAAGTTCATTGTCACTACTATCGCTCCACAAAGATATTTCGGCACCGACTATGGCTGAAACCTTTACCAATGCCAATTGTTAGCACTTCGGCCCCGCTTGTACAAAACCGATGTAAGCGGTAGTTTTATTTGTCTAAGAATTCATTAATCGTCAACATGATTATTTCGGTTTGGTCAATATGTGCAGCATGTCCTGCAAAAGAAATGTTTGATAAATTTGAGTTTTCGATTAGTTCTGCGATGTCAAAGACAAATTTTCTTTTTGTTAAGTGGTCTTTGTCGCCACGGATGATTAATGTATCTGCTTGAATACTTTTTACATTTTCGTTGGGATAACTTTCTTCGTTCAACCACATATTTACAACTTCGACTGAAAGTTTGTCAAAATCGGGCTTTGGGTTAAGATTGTCATACACCGAAACCATTTCAGGAAATTTTTCTCTCCATTTTTTTGCGTTAACGCCACTGAGAATTTCTATTGTCTCTGCTACATTTTTTTTGTGCCACCTTGACCCTATGGTAACAAGTTTTTTTATTTTCAAATTCGTGAATGTTGCTAAGCGGTATGCAACAATTCCGCCATCACTAAATCCAATGATCCTAAGTTCATTAATACCTAAATGTTTTAAAATCTGTTCAACGTCATTTTGTAAGCGTTCATAGGTAAGAAGTTTATTTCCAATTGTTGATTTTCCTTGCCCCCGGCTGTCTATGCCGATTATTCTAAATTCACTTTTGAGGTTAGAAATTGCAATATTGAAATCTTCAATATTGCCAAAGCCTCCGTGAAGCAGCAGTAAAACAGGTTTCTCGGGTTTTCCTATTTCTTCAAAATAAATTTCGGCTGTGTCAATAATCAATACTTTCCCGTCTTTATGATTAAATGTTTTCATTTTATAATTTCAACTCCTTTTTCTGTTAAGGGTTTCTACTCGGTTTGCATTGTCTGAACGATATATTATTTGATGTCTGTTACCATTCTGTAGAAGGTTGTTTCAAATTACCGCTTACATTAGGTTATGACTTGCTGCTCTGCTGGCATTTATATTCGTCAAACTGATAACAAAAGCCCAATTGAAAACCGTTGATGAAAATAGGTACAAAAGATGAATAATGAAAGTCAGACCGTACTGTAGCTGATAGCATTACAAAAGAGTAGGATTTGCAGGTCAGCCAGCATAGAAGCAAACCCTATGTAAGCGGTTCGTGCTTTTTGTCGTGAAGAACTTTCTCTTTTTTTGTTACCGATGCCCGTCTTGCCTTTGGCTTGCGCGACTTGAGAAAATCACTAAATGCTTTTTTTCTTCTTTGTCGCTCAAAGGTTTGTTTAAGAAGATAAAGTCTTTCTCATCCATCTTTTTAAAATTTAGCATAGTTTAAAATATTTAGTTATCAAAATAAATGCCTCTTTGGTATCAATGAACATTCGATTGCCGCCAAACAGTCTTGCTCATAATGCCTGAATAAGTAATGAGTTGCATTTTAGAAGAAACAACACCATCATATTTAATTCAAATGCCATTTTACAACCAAATGCGACCGGGTTTCCAGCAACACTTTTATAAGGTTTATTCTTTCCCTTATCGAATTTCGCACTTTCAATCAAGTCCATAAAAATGTGATCGCCTTTGTCTGTCAAACCAATAAGTCCGTGAATGATCGCAGGATGTTGATTTATAAACTTGCTTATAACTAACGCTAACGGATACACGAAATATAACTAACAGTAAAAAATATCATTTCTTCTCTAATGCTTCTATACGTTTCAGCATTTCAGCATTCTGACTTTTTAATTCTTCAATCATAGATTTTTGTGTCTCAGTTTGCTGTAGCTGATTGATTTGCCGTTGTTGATGATCAATTTTTCTATTTTGATCTTCGATGATCTTTTGCTGCTCTTGCACTGCCTTTACAAGCGGCACTACAAACTCGGCATATCGCAGGCCATACAAGTCATTTCCATTTTTGGGTGCATCCACTCCGCTGAAATCGTAGCCGGTTTCTTTTGCTGCTTTTTCTACATCCTGGGCCACAAAACCTGTGTAAATAATTCTTTCTTTTTCCTTCAAAGCCTTATCTGTGGCAGCTCTTCCAGCAACGCTCATTTTCTTTTCCTTTGATTGATTCTTATGGAGAAAATTATCCAGCCCTGTAGCATCGAGTGTATAAGTCACCGGCCTTAGCTTGTTGATGAAGGATAAGCCAGGAACATCTTCCCTCATATTTTTTTTATAACGCCCGTCGCTGATGTCGGTCCAGTTAGCATAAGCGAAGTATTGGCCGGTCGAAGAATTGCCCATAAGTACCTGGCTGGAATTAGTGCAAGTTACATCCTGCCCGATGGCTATACAGTTATAATACCCGGGGCCATTCACATCTGTATTGGCACCAAGAAAAACATTATTGTATCCGTTGTCATAGTTAGCTCCTGCATTATATCCAATGGCGGTATTATATTGTGAAGCACGGGTATTTAAAAGCGCACTCACTCCGATGGCTGTATTGTAGTATCCTGAGACATTGTAAAAAAGCGCATCCACTCCGTTGGCGGTATTGTAGCCTCCGGTAGTGTTGCGATTAAGGGCGTCCAATCCGTTGGCAGTATTGAAGATTCCTGTAGTGTTGTTAAAAAGCGCAACGGTTCCGTTGGCGGTATTGGAGTTTCCTGTAGTGTTGGCATAAAGCGCCTCATATCCGTTGGCAACATTGTTAATTCCTGTGGTGTTCGAATAAAGTGCATCCCGTCCGTTGGCGGTATTGGAATTTCCTGAGATGTTGTAAAAAAGCGCACCCTCTCCATTGGCGGTATTGTAGTATCCTGTAGTATTGGAGGCAAGTGCATTCACTCCGTTGGCGGTATTGTCAGTTCCGGTAGTGATGGAATAAAGTGCACCCTGTCCATTGCCGGTATTGAAGTATCCTGTGGTGTTGGAAAAAAGGGCATAAATTCCGATCGCTGTATTATTGAATCCTGTGGTGTTGGCAAAAAGTGCCTCCTCTCCGTTGGCGGTATTGGAATTTCCGGTAGTATTTGAATTACCCGCGCGGCTTCCAATAAAAGTGTTGAATTTTCCACCGCCCGCCGCGTTATTCACTCTTCCCGCATTTAAGCCCACAAAACTATTTGTTGTATCGTCCGAATGAATCCACATCAGGTCGGTGCCATTGCCCTTGCGAAGCTTTATCAATGGGTGGATATTACTCTGTGTGCTATTGGCGTCAATAATTAGTTGAGTAGCATCTGCAGAACCTTTTATGTGCAGCTTTGAAGCAGGAGTAATAGTTCCGATGCCTACATTTTGTCCAACGACTGTAAAAGAAAGAAGCACAGCAAATAAAAATAAAGATTGTTTTTTCATTGTATGAAAATTTAGTTTGTATAAATAGATAGTCAGAAAAAATTAAAGCTATTCGCAAGTTGAAAGAATTTTTGAAATAGATTTTGTTTTGTCCTTAGTTTCATTTTGCGCGTTAATGCCAATTCGCCTTTTTTTAATTTCCTTTCCGTCTGTTATTTCTCAATCAATGTGTCAAACACTTCACCTGAAATCACATTTTCAAATTGAATTGGTCAACCTGTCAGCCTTGAAATCCAGATAAATATTTTTTTATTTTCACTAAGGGAATTTACCAAAAATTGAAATGTACTTTCTATGTTAAATAGTTTCGCAAGCATGCCCGCTTACGGACACGGCGATATGGCGGTATTTGAAAATCGTCCCGTAACCTCTGCTGCCTGCCGGCTTATTTGAGAATTGCAACTCCTTTCCAAGTTTTAGCTTGAGAATAAATTGTCATTCCAAGTAAGTTCCATTTTATTGTACCGTCTACTTCATATTGAAATTTCTGATTGTCGTCTGTGCGATTTATAATTATGGATATAGGCTTCCAACTCGTTCCACTTTCAAAACCCGTTGTCCGGGTATTGGCACTTACGGGAATATTATTCTGTAGTTGTTTGTCCTTGCCATAGCCGATACCTAAACTGTATTTTGAAATCAAAGTTTTTTCCAAATCAATGTCTATGAAAATATTTGAACCTTTGTCCAGGCTGTCCATTGAATTAAATTTCCAGGTTTTTATTTGATTAGAATTTGGCTCCGTATTGTCCTTGTCAACATTAGGCCGCCCAATAAATGAAAGCAGTCCGAATACGAAAACGATAGAAGTTAAAAATCCGAATTTTTCTTTAATAAGTTTTGTCGCATTGAAGCAAATAACGATAAAGAAAATAAAAAGTCCGACGTTTAATAAAGCCCATAAGAGATATACCATAGTCTTTAAGTTTTAGGGTGTGTATCAAAGCTTGCAGGCAACGTTGAGTATTTGCGAAGGCAGGTTATTCATTGCCCGTGTGCCCGGCACTACCCATGATTATATAATTTATTGATGAAGTTAATAACAAAAGTTGATAAGAATTCCGTTAGCTCGAACCCAGGATGACCAAAGAACTAAAGAAGAGGAAATGCACGTCAGACCTGCTATCGGATAATACATTTGTTGAACTAAACCTATGGTAGCCTTCCACGACTATCTGTAAATTTAGCGTTCACTAAAAACCTTTAATTATGACAACGAAAAGAAAACGCCGGAAGTATTAAGGTATAACAAGTACCTTAACCGTGCCTGTCGCGAAGTTAATGGCTTTGAGGAACTACTTCAACGTTTCGAGCGTAACATTTCTATCCTGGGTCGCTCGCCCCGCACCTTTGACAACTACAGCCGCCATGTAGCAGCCATGGCCCTGCACTTTGGATGCCTGCCCACGGAACTTGATCCTGAACAGTTGAAAGATTATCTCTACCAACTGCAATAGCGCAGTAAAACACCGTCCCAAACTTATTTCAAACACAATGTTTACGGCCTTAGGTTTTTGTTCAAAACAGAAGGAGTGCCTTACGAACACCGGCATCTTCCGCAGATTGCACGGCCTAAAAAACTACCGGTGATTTTAACCCGCCAGGAGATATGGAACATCGTTACAACGGCACAACTGCTCAAACACAAGATCCTTAACGGGTTATTGTATGGCTGTGGCCTTCGCTGCATGGAAGTGCGTAACATTGAGATGAAGCACCTTGATTTTGATCGCAAGCTAATGCACATCGTACAGAGCATTTATGATGCATTATTTCAATGAGCATGGTCGACAATCATTTTGGGAAAAAAGAAACACCCGGTTAGGTATGATAGGCGTGCTGCATACCTGGGGGCAGAAGTTGAGCCTGCATCCACACGTGCATTGCATCGTACCGGGCGGCGGCATAAATCAACCGGTAAATGGCAAAAGCAAATCCGGAGTAATAAATACCTGTTTTCGGTAAAAGCATTAAGCAAATTTGATATGGTAAAATATGTGCATGAACTAAGACAAAAAGGTAAACAGCAATGGATTTAAGTCATTCTATAATACCTGTTATTTACAAGCACTCATTTTATCTGAAACTCCTCATCTCCGCATTGCCACAACAAAAAGCCATATTCCCGGGCGGTTTGTGTGAATCTATTTTCTGCTGTACTGCCCCCAAAATGTCCCGCAGCATAATTTACATACA
>JBDTZL010000311.1:0-8053 GCA_040005125.1 Ginsengibacter sp. | reverse complement strand
TTCCTAATAGTATTCCTTCATATTATTATTAATTTAACTAACTTTAAAAGAAACCAACTAATATGCAAATGCCTAAAAAAATAACATTGGTTATACTAACTGCCTGTATGGTTAGTAGCTATGCACATGGCCAGTTTTTGAAAAAACTAAAAGATAAGGTTAACAGTGCCGTAAATAAGCCCGCTGCCAGCAACACGGGCCAGAGTGATCAGTCTAATGGAGGCAATAATTCCTCCTCCGGCACAATCTCGAATACAAAGGGCGGCGGCTTAACCAATACCACCCCGCCTGATGTAAACCAGCAAATAGCAGACGCCAGACAATCACAGGCAGCCGGTAATTACAGTGATGCCCGCTATTCTATACAGCAGGCTTTAATGGGTATCGAGCTGCAAATAGGAAAGCAGATATTGTTATCCCTACCTGCAACAGTAAGTGGCCTGCAAAAAGATACGGTAGAAAATAAAGTTATGAGCACACAATGGGGGTGGAATAACTTAACTATCCAGAGCGTGTATAAAAAAACTGACCAGCAAATGACGGTGACCATTGGTAACAATGGCGTTTACTCCGGCTTTGTAAATATGTATTTTAACAGCGCCTACATGCAAACCAGCAGTAACGGTAAAGACCAAAATGTAAAACAAACTAAAGTAAAAAGCTACAAAGCTTTAATAACGTATGACAAGTCTAAAGGGTATACGTTACTGGTACCGATCGGGCAGAGCTCGCTTATAGCGTGGGAGTGTGTAAACTTTGCCACTGAGCAGGATGTTATGAATGCTGCCAATGCTTTTGATATTGACGGTATTAAAAAAATGCTGGGCGAACAATAATTATCATCTTTAAAAAAACATCATGAAAAATTTATTTATAGTTGTCTTTATATTGATCGCAACAAAAGGAACCGCGCAAAACTTTACTGCAGATATTAATAATGCCAAAACATCTTACAGCGCGGGAAAGCTGGAAGATGCACATTTTGCATTGCAACAGGCGATGCAGGAAATTGATATGATCGTCGGCAAGGAAGTGCTTAAGCAATTGCCCGCCAGTATGGACGCTTTTGCTGCCAACAGTAAAACTGACAATGTAACTTCAAACGTGGGTTTTGTGGGCACTACAATACACCGCAGCTATGGTACTGCCGATGATGTAGATCTTTCCATCATTAGTAATTCCCCGCTTATAACCACGATCAATGCCTTTTTAAATACACCCCTGCTGGGCGGCATAATGAGCAACGGTAACAATAAAATAATAAAAGTCGCAGGCTATAAAGGACAGCTTACAAAAGAAACTAACAGTAATGGCCAAACGAACTATACCATACAATTACCTGTTGGCGGTTCGTTAATAACTTTTACCGCTAAGAATGCAACAGACACGCAAATTATGGCGTGGGCAAATACACTTCCCCTTCAGCAAATAGCCAAACTTATTCAATAGTTATTGCTATCATGGAATTCCATTTTAGCAGGTTCCCCGCTGCACCAGCGATGTTTTTAAGGCCAGGAAATCGCTTAATAAAATTCATAGGGAGAAGCCTATACATTAACGGCGGCTACATGGGCTCCGATAGTACTCAAAACACTTAATTCAACCAATCTTTCATTCGGAAGCTTGTTGCCCTGGTTCCTTAAAATAATCCATTTCATGATACCTCATCATGTCTGTTCCTGTTCTCATCAGCATTGGCATGCCTGGCCTTACCTTTTTTTCTTTTAACAAAAGCCACTATAATGTAAGCAACGGTACAAAAAACATAACACCATGGTAAGCCCCTCTTACCCTGGTGGAAATAATCAGCTGCGATCACAGCATAGATCACAGCTTCAATTACGAAGAAAACGCCATCAACATACTGAAAATGTTTTGCCAGCCGGTGATGCAGCAGGGCAACGCTTAAAAACCCAATGCCTGCCACAAAGAAGAAAACATATGAAGATTCCTGCAGATCATATTTTTCGTACGCATGTACCAGTATAATAAGGCCGGCAAGTATATGGGCCAGCTTTTCTTTTTTCTCTTTATTTACTTTTAGCAGGGCCATGGCATTTGAAAAACCTCAGGTGATTAATGACGTAATATAAGTCATACCTGCTTACTCATTTTATGAATTGCTCCCTTTTAAGTTTATTTATTAAAAGAACGGATGGGTAATTTCGCATAATTTAAATTTCAGACATGATTGAAAAATACTCTTTGTAACAAGACATTTGCATTTATATATACACAGCATTGTAATGCGTTTTACCGGCAAGTCTTATATTGAATGGCTTGTAGATCGTTGAAATGAGGTCGCGCCTCGCTTCCGGCAGTTGCGATTGCTTTGTGTTATTACTGATCTTCAATATTACCCTGGCAATTATCCACCTTCATATCTGTAATACCCTTTACTCCCGTTTTTGCCACTACTTCCTCCATTACCAGGCGAACACGGGTAATGCTGGATTTCATTGAGCAGGAAATATAGGCTGATTTACCATTCTCGACATCTACTTCCACCTCCGTTTCTTTTTTCATAACGCCAACGCCACCACGCTTTGCGCTTACGATATGGGTACCAGGCTTTACGGGCACCTTGAAATATTTACCATTACTTATTTTACAAAGCTTATGATCATCTACCCAAATAGTAAAGTTCGTTAATGAACCCATGAACTGCCCACCCCGGTAAATGAAAATAAATGAAGAGTCAGCATCCGTGACCGGGTTAATCTCATTTCTCACTATTTTCCCCCGGGCCATAATAATAAATGCAAATGCCAGGAGCGCAGTTGTAATAGAAATTTTCATTGTATTAGGGTTTAGCTACTAAGATAATTTCCGTTATTATAAACACAAAGCTTTAGCAGTGATTTATTTTCAGGTTTGACATGGAGCAATGCAATAGATTAATAGAATACCTTCCCTGGCGTCTCGCTGATCTTACAAATTCAATAATCAATTGTCTTAATAAAAATCAGACCATACAATAAATTGCATATTGATTTAAACTTTGAAAGTTTTTGTATTTCCCGCACCATTCTGTTTTGTGTCAGAAGGTACAGGACACTACCTAACTTTATTGTAAGTTCGCAACTTTTCTTTCCTATTTATCATGATTAAGAATTTTACTTCTTTTATAAAAAATAAACCTGCCCTTGCGGTAGGTTTCCTGTTTGCTACCTCCAGTCTTTTATTTGGTATTTGGGTGGCTTCCATACCCGGCATAAAATCAAGGCTTGGCTTTACTGATGGGAGCCTTGGCCTTTCTCTGCTGCTTTCGCCATTGGGCGCTATCACGGGTATGCTATTATCTGGCAGGGTATTCAGTAGAATTTCTGTTGGCAGGTGGATGTACACCGGCTATATTATTGTGTGTTGTATCATGATACTTCAAATTAATTCAGCAAACCGGCTCATGTTCTGGATATGTTTATATTGTTTGGGCACCGTTAGCTTTTTAAATGGTGTATCTGCCAATGCCACCGTAAACCTGATGGAGAAAAAATATAATAAACTCCTGATGAGCACCTGCCATGGAATGTATAGCCTGGGAGGTGCACTAAGCGGGGGAATTGCTGCCTTATTATTTGTAGCGCACATCCCTTCAGGCTGGCAAATTGTTGCAGTGGCATCTGTTCTTATCGTAATCATTTTTTCCAATAAGCATCATTTGCTGTCCAACGGGGATATCATCCATTCAAGATCTGCTTTTAAATTGCCTTCCTTAAACATTTTGGGCATTTCCTTTATCTGCATGGTAAGCTTTATGGCAGAAGGTTGTGTGGCAGACTGGAGCGCTATTTATCTTAAAGAAATATTATTTGCGCCGAAGGCATTGATAAGCCTTGGCTATGCCGGGTTTTCTGTAGCCATGACGGTTGGAAGGTTAAATGGCGATGTGCTGATCACAAAGCTGGGCAGTAAAAATGTGGTAGTATCCGGAAGCTTGCTGGCAGCAACCGGGTTTTTAGTAGTGGTAACGGCACCGCTGGTAATAATTGCCATATTGGGATATATTATGGTTGGCCTGGGTTGCTGCTGTATTGTACCTGTTTTATTCAGGGCGTCAGCCAATATCCCCGGTGTAAGTACTGTAGAGGGATATGCCATGGTAACTACCGGCGGGTTAATTGGCTTTCTTACGGGCCCTTCTGTTATTGGCTTTATTTCCGAAAAAGCCACTCTTTCAAAGGGTTTGTCGCTATTAATTGTAATGGGCTTACTGGCGGCTTATGCTGCGTGGCGCAACCCATTTATATTGAACAAAAAACCTTTAGCCAATGCTTCTTTACCTTATGATGAACAAATTTATTAGGAGAATACCCTTATAATAAATTTTTCAACCTCATACAGGTTGCTATGGCAATGTGAAACTATTAACACCGCAACTTCGCAACGGCGCCGGTTAACCTTAAGTCAATTGATTTAATTTAAAGTATTTTGGGGCAGCTGCCTATGCACCAAAAGGGTTCCTGCAACGTTTGGGGTATATTATTTGTCATAACAAAAACTGATATTATGAAAAAATTTGTAATGGCTGCTATTTGCACTATTTTAATTTTTTCTTCCTGCAAAAAAGAAGTCAATTCAACGACGATTGCTGGAAAATGGATTTGGACAATTCAATATTCCGATAACCCTGCGTACAATTCCACTCCACAAAGCACCGGTATACAGGAGATAATTTCTTTTAGCACGAATGGCACATATAGTTTGACACAGAATAGTATTGTTGTGAATTCAGGAACTTATAAAACATCATCTGCTACCAGTACAGGAGGTGATAAAGTTTCGGGTGTATTATATTCAAACAACCGGGTAACAGATTCTGTAGCTTATTATGTTATTACAAACACCAACGATTCTTTAATATTTTCTCATGACCTTATTGGCACGGTAGGTTCAGGGTCAAGGCACTATGGCAAACAACACTAAACTTGAACATCCGTCAATAAAAACTACCGGCTTTCTTTTATTATATTTCAGGATAGTTTTTTCATATTTCTTTTTTTCAAAAAGCTCCATTGCTTTTTCATTATCCTTAACTATAGCTGTCCAGGCTGTCTTTATTCATTTCGGGCAGAGCTGCGGTATCTTTTTGCATGTACCTGATAAAAGAAGTTGTTAAGTCATCGTCTGCGACAGGGGAATAAGCGGTTATTTTCCCATCGATAGCTTTAAACAGCCAACAACTGTCGGAGGCATTGCCTTATATTCGGGTAAGTTATTATCAGCACGAATTATGTGATTTGTTTCAGCAGAATATATTTTTTTAAACCGGGAACTATCTCTTCTTTTCACACTTTTATCTTCGCATAGTAAATATTGCGAAGAGGAAATTATGCTTTTGAACTTTGGGTGGCCCATACCGGCAATTCATTGAATTCATCATAAAATTGTTGAATTGTCTATTCATAAGCTGCCTGTTTACATCTGGCATATAATTGGGCATTTGCGCTTTTGCCAAAATGGTACAAAGCATACAGGCATTGTCATGTTTAATCGTAAGAATTTTTCAATGATCATTTAATTTTTAATTTTTTGTTTTCAATTTACCGCATACGGTAACGTTAAAGTTATAGATAATTGCCAGGCAATCCCGGTATTTTACTATGTCACCTGACAATATGCTTTTTGGCCGGAATTTTTTAATATTACAATTATATCCCTTTGAATAAAGATATTTTTTGGTCATCAGCTTTAAGCCCCTAATTTCATGCGATTCAATTCGTTTAGCAGGTAAATTAATTATATAATGGTGCTCAATAAGAAACCGGCATTGTGGCTTATTCTCATAGCTTTCGCTTGTACTTATATTATATGGGGTACTACTTATCTTGCGATACTTATTGGCCTTGAAACGCTTCCTCCTTTCATCATGGCCGCCATCCGCTTTCTTATTGCAGGTTCTGTGCTTTTAATAATTGCGGCAACAAGGGGCGAGAAGTTGCTGGTGAAAGGAATATATAAAAAAATGCTGCTTGGGATTGTCATATTAACCGGTGGCCAGGGCTTACTGGCGTGGGCTGAGCTATATATTCCATCAGGATATGCAGCAATACTTGTCTCGGGTTTACCATTGTGGTATGTGCTGCTTGACAGGAAAAACTGGAAGAGTTATTTCAAAAATAAATTAATTCTCACGGGGCTTATTCTTGGGTTTGGGGGCATCCTGCTTTTGTTTAAAAAATATCTTGGTGCCTCGGAAGGCACAGGCTTTTTACAAATTCTAGGGTTGCTTGCAGTCTTAGGTGCCTGCGTTTGCTGGGCGGCGGGCACATTGTACTCTAAAAACAATGTTAATCAAAATTCCATTTTTATAAATCTTGGCTGGCAGCTTATAGGTGGATCTCTATCCTGCTTACTGATTGGTTTTTTAAGCGGTGAGTTTTTAGGTTTTTCTTTTGCAAATGTAAGTTTGAATTCATGGCTCGCCACTTTATACTTAGCGGTGGCTGGCTCATTAGTTGCTTTCATTGCTTTTACCTGGCTAATGACAGTTCGGCCTGCAGCTATTGTAGGAACCTATGCTTATATAAACCCGGTAATTGCTGTTTTACTTGGCTGGCTGCTTGCCAATGAAAGCATTACTCTTCTGCAAATTGCCGGAATGATCATTATTCTACTTTCTGCATTTCTTGTAAACAGTCCGAAATACCTGCACGGTGATAAAAAAACTGTAGCACATGGTAAAGTATAAATTTAATAGCAACCTGTACTATACTTTATTATTCAAGCCCCTACCGGTTTTTTGTTGTAATTCATTAATTCGCTTCGATGCTTCCGCTTAGTTAAATTTTCCTCCGGCTCCTGGCCGGCTTCATCAGAAAGTGTTTTAGGATAAGAACGTTATGCACCCGTCATTGGCTCATCGCCGGTAGACCAGTCTTCGGGATCTTTTATAGTATTTGATCCTGCAACAGGATGGTCGTTAATTACCTGGCTATGGTTCTTATTAACCTGCTCCTGGTCATACCTGGCATTTTTATCAGTCATATTAATATTTTTAGACGATTATTACAAAAAATGAACCAGGCTGGTTAAAACCCCGGATGGGAATTTCTCAAAGGATAGTATATTTAAGCATCAGTTAAAATTTCTTTAATGAGAAAATTATTCTACTATTTATGCATGCCCTGCACCATTTCGTGTACTGATCATCACGATAAAAAAAGTTGAGCCTGCAAGGAAGCAATATAATCATTTGATTAAAAAAGTTTGGCAAAATTCAAAAAATGTAATTCCCCTAATCGATATTCCCCGGCGATAAGGCCGGGGCTTTTTTATGGCATCGCTTTCATAAAAAAATGGTAGTTTCATAGTATCAGTCACTTTTTAATTTAAATGAGCTATGAAAATATTTACAGGCTTTTTAGCGGTTACATTTTGCATGATTTTCTGTGGAGCGTCCGTGCATAATAATGCAGATGAATGGATCTCTTTGTTTGATGGCAAGTCGCTTAAAGACTGGAAAGTGGGTAAAAACGCCGGAACCTTTAAAGTTGAGAACGGGATGATCGTTGTTAATGGTGAGACCTCACATTTATTTTATGATGGCGATGTTCAGGCTCACAACTTTAAAAATTTTGAATTCAAAGCAGATGTGATGACGTTCCCCGGCGCCAATTCAGGAATATACTTTCACACAGCGTACCAGGACAGCAGCTGGCCTTCGAAAGGCTACGAAGTACAGGTGAATAATTCTCATACCGACTGGCGCAGAACAGGCAGCCTGTATGCCGTTGTGGATGTAAAGGAAGTATATGTAAAGGATAATGAATGGTTCACTGAATATATTAAAGTGCAGGGAAAAAGAGTGATCATAAAACTCAATGATAAAACGGTGGTTGATTATACCGAACCCGATAATCTACAGCGTCCTGCAAACATGGCCGGCAGGTTAATTTCCAGTGGAACTTTCGCGCTGCAGGGCCATGATCCTAAAAGTAAAGTTTACTTCAAAAATATAATGGTGAAGCCTTTGGGTGAGTAGAGGTTCAATCATGGGTTACTTACACTGCTCTTTAAAACACAAAAGGCAGTAACTATTACAGTTACCACC
>JBDTZL010000172.1:0-8059 GCA_040005125.1 Ginsengibacter sp. | reverse complement strand
CACAGGAACTTTATCTGCATACACAATTTCCACATTGTACCACCGGCCAATCTCCTGCATGATGGTAGTAATATCAGCTCCATCAAATTGAAATAATCCATTCTTCCAGGCCACCACTTCATCCATATTCGCATCGATTATTTTCATTTTACTTTCCCCGTTACTCAACAATGCCTGCTTCCCCGGTTGCAATAAGCCAGTTGCTTTTCCCTTAGTTATTTTAACGCGACCCTCCAGTAAACTCGTTTTTATAATATTTTCATCAGGATAAGCATTTATATTAAAATGAGTTCCCAACACTTTTACCTCCATATCTCCAACCTTTACCAAAAAAGGCCTCTCTTTATTTTTTGTCACCTCAAAATAGGCCTCTCCAGTTAGTTCCACTATGCGCAGATTCCCCTCAAAAGCAGTAGGAAAATGCAGCGAGGAAGCCGAATTCAGCCACACTTTGCTTCCGTCTGGCAAAACTACCTGGTACTGTCCCCCCCTTGGAGTTGAAAGGGTATTATAAAGAATTGGCAAACCCTGGTCTGCCAATTCTGAAACATTATATATCAATAGTCCATCCTGCTTATTTATTCTGATATTTCCGTGAACTGTGAGCGCCCCATTTTGCATGCTGTCAAGTATAACAACCTTACCGTCGGACGTTGTGAGCAACGCCTGGTTTTTCCCAGGTATGATATGGGGCTGAGTTTTAGTAAACGGAAGAACTTTGGGCTTAGCATTATCATTTCTATTAAAAAACACATAGGTGCCGGCTGCTAAAAAAATAATCAATACAGCAACCAGGCGCCACCATTTACCAAAAAAAATTTTTCCAGGCTCGATGGAACGTATCTTACTTTTATCAGCCGGTAAAATTTTTTTTAACATGGCAGCAGTTGCCTGGTCTGTCATCTGCATTTCTGATCCGGTATTTTCAATAAGAATATCTATAAGTTTTTGCACCGCTAACTGGTTACCGGGTTGTGCCAGCAAGGTCATCAATTCCTCTTCTTCCTGCCTGGTGAGATGATTATCTACGTAACAATTGAACAAATATTCTAAACGGGATTCAGCCATAAATTTGATGGACGTGCCCAAATACTTTAGAACATCCTTACATAAGAGTACAATTAAAACGGTATTGGGTGGGTGAAGGCAGTATTTTTTTTTAAATTCTAAAGAAAGAGAGAGGAGCAGATGATTATTCCGCTGTATGTACTTAAATGAAGCAAACAAAAAGCGCGAATTTTTTTCATGGCTTGTGCCAAATGAAACTTAACTGTGTCAGGTTGCAAATCAAGTTGATTGGCCACTTCATTGCGCTTAAACCCCTCGTTCTTCGTCAAATTATATACTTGCTTTTGCTGGTTGGGTAACCGTTCAACGGCCTTTTGCAATAACAGGTTGTATTCTTTTTCCGCTACAAGATCCGAAGCATCCATATTCGTCAATAATTGATGTTCATCGGTAAGAAATGTAACGCTATAATTTTGGGCAATTTCCTTTAAAACTTTATAGACATTGTTTCGCGTTACAATGAAAATATAGGCATCAAAATTTTGAATACCAGTTAAGGTGGCTCTTTTGAGCCAAATTTTTAGAAAGACATCCTGCACTATTTCTTCGGCTATAACACTGGATTTTGTAAGCTTAAAAGCAATACTATAAATTTTATTTTTATAGTTGTTCACTAATTTAGCAAAAGCAAATTCATCCCCTTTCGCTATAAGTTCAATCAGTTCTTTTTCGTTATATCTTGTGTCGTTTGGCAAATCGTATCTCATTTGCAAGGCAATCGGTTAAAGAGAAATTAAAAATCTAAAATAGAACATTTAATAATATAATGTTAATTTTTTTCAACAATATCGTTAATTTTTTTCGGGGATTTAATTCAGAACTCAAATGAATTTAATCTTGATGATTTATCTTTAGTAGCAACCGGGCATTCAAAGAAAATTGCAAATGCAGTTTTGGGAAACGGTCGCTTAATAATACCAGATAATTATATACCCGGGGGTTTTGTTTTCGAAAGGGCATTGTTTTTGAAATGTGTTTGCAGTTTGCCGATATTCATTGTTTCAGTATCAAAAGTAATTTTAACATTACGCTACTGGTTTAAAAAAGCCACGGGAAACTCAAATAAAAAAGATTGAATCAGATCTTCACAAATTAGGAGAGGAACTTGTAGAAGTAGAACTGTAATGTTCAATAACGTTAACAAATGATCCTGCTCCATCATTCTCCACATTAAATTTCATAAATATAATTTTCAATCTCCTCCCAGCCTTGAAATATAACCATGGGATCGTTGAACGGTGGCATGTCTGTATTTTGCGGACTTAATAATTCTCCATTTTCAATTTTATCTCCATACTCCGGTGTTGCCCTGAATTTACCTTTTCCACGGAAATTTAATATTACTGCCTGCACTCCCCACAAAACGCAAATTTGAATTCCGGTTTCCTCGCTTTCAAAAAAATCGGACTGGTTCAATCTCATACGAACCGTTTTCCCTTTAAGCAAACTTTCCGGGCAGTAACCGTTCCACACTTGAGAAATTTTTTGCTTCTCCATTTTTTACTTTTTATCTGTATAGCTATTTTTTGTGTGGTTCTTTAATGTCATTGCGGGAAGTTTTAGATTTTAATATTTTTCAATAGCCTTATTTAATGAAACACTGCCCTGGCTTATATTAATTAATTCATACACGGCATCCGGATTAGAATCATGAACCTGTTGCTTTAGTTTATCGCGGTAATATATATTATTGCCATCTTCAATAAAGACTATATTCTTGATAGCATCGGTACCATACTTCCTTACTTTTTCTTCAATCATTTCCTTTTTCATAATTCTTTCATCACTTAAATAGTTCGCGAGTTGCAGCAAAAGAATTTTTTCCTGGTTCAATAAAATTTCCGCCAGGTAAGCGCCTTCCTGCAATAATTTTTTAACCTCAGCATTAAAGGTTCCATCCAAATCATGATAGTGTGTTTTTGTAGACGCACCCGCAAAGTTTATCGCGGCAGCGAGGCTGCCCATTCCATATTCTTTAATGGCTTCCGTGGCGAATTCAGTGGCTCCCTCCAAATCCAACTGGCAACCACGGGTAACTTTACTCTCACCAAAAACGATTTTTTCAGCGGTCATTCCCGCGATGTTCACGGCTATGTGCAATATAACCTCGTCTTTGGAAAAATGTTTCCATTTTATTTTTGTCACTACCATTCCTCCACTTGACACATCTGAAGAAGTAGAACACATATATTCCGGGATTACTTTGAGAGCCGCGATAGATACTACTGCATGCCCGCTCTCATGAACTGCTGTAATGGCCTGCATATCATCCATAGCCGGTTTGCGTAACTTCGTAAGTGTGAGCTCAACCTCTTCTTCAAAATTATATAGTGAACAATCCTTTTTATAATATTCATAATGAACCCTGGCATCAACAAAATTGAATATTATCGTATCTGCATCAAGCGCGTTCAGAATATTTTTTGATAATAGTAATGGGATTTTGGTATTTACCATTTTATAAATAGTGCTGAACAGCGGCCTCGTGCCCTGTGTTGGGAACACGCCTTCCTGGTAGATCAGCTCCTTAAAAGGCTTTTTAAATTTTAGTTGTATTCCAAAACCGTCGATGTGTTTTTTGGTTATCTTATCCAGTTCAAGGTCAATCAATTTGTAAAAAGTAACTTCATTGAATGCGGGAAAAATTATATGGTTGTTCCCCAGCCGGGAAATCTGTTCATTCCTGAATCTTTTTCTAAGCGCCGCTTTTATATGATTGATGTTGATATTTTTGGAAGACTCGTGAAATTCGTTTGCATTAATGTCGGGATTGAAACTCGAGCTCATGGTGTAGGCTTCATCTAAATTGCCTAAGATAAAAATTGCGGTTTTGGAGCAGTCAACCCATTTATTGCTCCGGGCATTTTCAATGGCTTTGTTAATTAACTGAATAGTTTCCGGACCATTCATTTGCAAGAGATCTTGTCTAAAGCTAATGATAGAAGTCTGTTTATTAAAGCTATAATATAAATCAGTAATAATGCTTTTAGGTATAAACTGAAAAAGAGTCTTTTTACCGGTAGTTATTTTATGGTCATACTCCACATTTGTAAAATTATGATGGCCATTTTTTTGCGTCATAATATCTTTAAAAACTGCCAGGTTGGTCCTAACCAGGCCTCTTTTAACTATCACACCATGATCTAATGAGACTTTCAATAATTCCTGGATCTCAGTAAGCGTATTTAAATGAATATGGCTTTGTACCGACTGAAATTTTCCGGAATCCAATAAGTCCCATATAACCCTGGAAAACCGGTTATCCGTTTCATTGTTGTCTTCATTTTTCGTCTTTGCATATTGAAATTCATCGAGCATTATCATTGCAGGCAAACCATTCTGATTGTGAAACAGGTCTTCTAAAATTCCCTGTAAGCCTGAATTGTTATTAGAACTATTACCCATGTCATACCTGAATAATTTTTTTTCATATTCCAGGAGTTCGGCTAATCTTACTACCAATGCTGTCTTACCTACGCCGGTCATGCCCCACAGGTTAATTATAACCGGCCTTTCCTGCAATTCGGGAAAAAGAACCCAGCTGGTAAGCGAATCAACCACTTTGTCTATAACATTATCAATACCCAAAAATTCCGTTTTAAGTACATTTCTTATCGTTTCAAGCATTGCATGCTTGTTATTAATTTCTCCAGCATTAAAATTCATTTTTCCCATAGATGAGCTAATTATTTATTGTAAAATTATAAAGCGACTCTGCCGTCTATTTACCAACCGATTTCCGTTATTAAATAAATTTATTCTACCTTTTAGAGAAATCGCCTGCCTTTTAAAACTGCTTTAACGAGATAACATATTATGAATCCCTGCCTTTTTACATTCAATTAAATAAAGACTTGACAAATACATATAGATACCTGGTTATCATTTTGCTGTTTTGTTTTTGCAAAACCGGTTTATTAGCGCAGAAAAATAAATTTGATTCTCTCCTGTCTGCATTTAAAAGAGCAACGCAAGACACATTAAAACTTCAGATTTTATTTGAATTAGTTGATGAAACTGATAACATAAAAGAAAAACTGGATTTTAACCAACAGGCAGAGCGACTTTCAGAAAAACTTATCCAGGGTATAAATGATCAGCTAAAAATAACAGGAAAAAAAGGAATGATAGCAGTATTGGATAATAAGGCCTCCTTTTTTGCATTTCATGGAGACTTTACCAACGCCATTGAGAATTTAAACGAATCCCTGAAAATTGCGGAAGAAATAAACAACAAAAAATTGATGGCGCTGGAACGTTCTAATGTAGCAATGATATATGGGGAGCAGGGCAATTTCGAGGAAGCATTAAAAAATCTATTCGTTTCATTGAAAATAAGCGAGGAAATTAATAATAAGGATAGAATAATTGATAATTATATCCGGCTCGGAAGGATACAGTATGCGGCCGGCAAATACGCTGAATCATTAAAAAGCTATTTAATTTCACTAAGAATGAATGAGGAAAGGGTTACCCTGGCCACGCAAAGCCGGGACTCAGCTGAATTAAGAAAGGGTAAAATAGGGATTGTGAGCTCGTATAATAGCATAGCCGACATTTACAAAGCGCAGGATAATTATGACAAAGCCATTGAATTCCGGCTAAGTTGCATGAAAATTTTTGAAGACCTTAAATTCAACGACGGTATAGAAGATTTATGTGATGAGTTGGGAAGTGACTATGAAAAAAAAAGTGAATATGACAAGGCATTAGAAACTTATTTTAAAATGCTAAAACTGTGTAAAAACGATAATGATCAGCAAGGTGTCGCCACTGCTTATGAAAGAATTGGATTTGTCTATTGTATAAAAAGGATTTTGATAACGCACTAATGGCGCAGGAAACATCATTAAAAATTTCGGAAGAACTGGATGATGAAAAAGGGGTTGCAGATGGATTTGGCGACCTGGCCGATATCTACCATGAAAAAGGCAAACTTAAACCACTAAATTATGACACTGCATTAGTATATTATTTTAAAGCATTAGCCATTTATAATAAATTAGAATTTAACACGTCTATTGCAGAAATCAAAAACGAAATTGCAAAAATATACTTCTTAAAGGGTAAATTCAAAATGGCGAAAGAAGGTGCTTTCTTAACTTTGAAGGTGTTTAAAAATGTTGCGTCAAAAGACGAGGTAAGGGACAATTATCTAATGCTTTCCCGGTGTGATTCTGCTTTAGGTAATTATAAAGAAGCGTACCGTTTTTATCAACTATATAACTTATATAAAGACAGCATTTATGAAGAAAAAAATGATAACGGGATCATCAAACAACAAATAAAGTTTGAGACAGATAAAGTAGAAAAGGAAATAAAGACCGGGCAGGAAAAAAAAGATATGCTTGCCAAAGAGGAAATGAGAAGACAAAAATTATTGAGAAATGGATTTATGGGAGGGTTTGGAATAGTGTTCCTCTTTTCGCTGGTTGTTTACCGGCAACGCAATAAAGTAAAGCGTGAGAAAAAAAGAAGTGATGAATTACTACTAAATATACTTCCTGCCGAAACAGCTGAGGAATTAAAGGCTACCGGTTATGCGGAGCCAAAAAGTTTTGAGGAAGTAACCGTTATGTTTACTGACTTTAAAAATTTCACACAGGCAAGTGAAAACATGAGTGCGAAGGAGCTGGTGCAGGAAATTAATTATTGTTACTGTGAATTTGACAGGATTATTTCCAGGCACAAGATAGAAAAGATCAAAACGATGGGTGATAGCTATATGTGTGCCGGCGGGCTTCCCGTTAAGAATACAACCAATGCGACTGATGTGATTAACGCAGCGCTGGAGATACAGGAATTTATGCTGAGCGAAAGAGCAGGAAGGATAAAAAATGGGCTATCCTTTTTTGAAATCAGGATTGGTATACATACGGGGCCTGTAGTAGCAGGTATAGTCGGAATTAAAAAATTCGCTTATGATATCTGGGGTGATACAGTTAACATCGCATCCCGGATGGAAAGCAGTGGAGAAGTAGGAACGGTAAATATTTCCGGAAGTACTTTTGGATTTGTAAAAAATACATTCCTATGCACATATCGCGGGAAAATAGAAGCCAAAAACAAAGGAATGGTAGATATGTATTTTGTAAACAGGGAGATGGCGATCACAGTGTAGTAATGTGATTTAATTTTGAATTTTGTGTTTCTTATTAATTTATCCGGTTCTTGTTTTTGTGATTTAGAATATTTCTTATTTTAGGTTAATTATTCCAGCTTTTAAAAAAATTGCATGCCTCTAAATAAAAGCGCTTTAATACGATACCACATTATAGATTCCTGCCTTACCAATACTTTAAAAAGGTATCCTTCATTGGACTTTATTATTAAAAAAATAGAAGACGCACTGGAAACAAGCCTGTCTGATTCAATGTTTAATAAAGATATTGCCGGGATGAAGAGTATGTATAATGCGCCCATCCATTACGACCGGCACCATAGGGGTTATTGTTATACCGATGATAAATTTTCCATTAAAAAATTTCCACTTACTCCCGGTGAGATAGAGGCACTGGATTTTTCGACCGCGCTTTTAAACCAGCTTAAAGGCACTGCTATGTTTGAGCAGTTTGAAAACGCTATTAATAAAGTTATTGAAGGGTACAGGATCAGTAAAGTTTTAGGCAAATCTGAGAAGCAGATTTTACAAGTGGAAGAACCCATAAAAACAGAAGCCAACAAATGGCTGGAAAGAATACTAAAAGCAATTCTGCACAAAAGTTGCCTGGCAATTATTTACCAGGGTTTTAACAAAGAACAAAAGATCCATGAATTCTCACCTTACTTATTAAAAGAATACCGCAACAGGTGGTATGCGGTCGGCTATTCAAAGAAGGCAAAGGATATTCTCATTCTTGCATTAGACAGGATCCGCGATATAAAAAAATCTGCCGAAAAATATCATGCTACTCCCGATTTTAAACCGGAAGACTACTTTAAATATTCATTGGGTATTACACAGGTAAATGCGGCAAAACCCGAAACGGTA
>JBDTZL010000085.1:0-8085 GCA_040005125.1 Ginsengibacter sp. | reverse complement strand
TTAACTAAATGACATTGACCCCAACCCTTAGGATAAGCTAAAGAGTTTGAGCAATACGTAAATAATAAGAAATAAAATATTTTTAATAGAATTCCTCCCCACATAAGTAAGATAACCAGTCGTGTTTATTCAATAATGACTAACGCAGTGGTGTTGAGATGCTTGCTGTATTTATATGTACAGAGACTCAGGGTTTATCGTGAAGCCAATGCAGCTTTCTTAAAAACCATTCGCTTACTTTGCTATGGTATAAATGACTTTTATCTGCATGTATTTTTTCAAACAAAGGAAATGCCCTGGCAGGTTCATTATTTTCGAGATAGCTCATTGCAAGATAATATTCGGTATCATCTTCATATAGATGGGATTGTTGTACTTTATTAATTTCCCCGACCGATAAAAAACATTTTATTGCTTCTGCAGGATTATCCTGCCGGAGATAAGCATTACCCGCGATAAAATAATCCTCTATTGTTTTTATTGGTAATTGCCGGAACAATTCTATGACCCTGGAATAATTTGTCAGTTTATATTGTTGCCCGAGCGTTGATTCAATTTCACTCCCCCTGTTTTCATGCAGCGTGTATGACTGGAAGTTATTCCGGAAAAGTGATTGTGAGGAAAGGGTTATATATTGATACAATAATATGCTTCCTGCTATAATAAATACGGTAGCGGCAATTTTCAAAGTATTTGTTACAAATTTATTAGCTCTTCCTATGCGGGGTAAAGGCTGTTGTTTGAATTCTTTCATCATATCCGAATGAATTGAACTTACCTTTTTATATAACCCATAGGTCTTAATTGCTTCCATTGAAATCTTCAGGTTTTCAAGTTCCTGTTGCAGCTTATTATCTTCATTGATCCTCAATTCGAGGTTTCTTAATTGCTCGCCCTGCAGCTCGCCATCAAGATATTTGGTTAATAATTCTGTATTTGTATAATTATGGTTCATATGAAAGAATTGATTTCAGGTTTTTTGCAATTTGTGGTTTTAATGAAAGTGTTTCCTGAAGTTTTTGAAGGCATTTATATTTTTTATTTCGCACTACCTGTTCATTTTCATAAGGAAGACTGGCGAGGATCTCCTGTATTGATAAATTATCATAGTAAAACGCCATCAATATTTTTTTACAAGTCTCACCAAGACTTTCTATTAATTCCACTATTTCCTTTTTTATTTCCCCCGTTACGATAGATTCACTTACGTCCATTTCACTGGTTACTTTTTCCTTCTCGTATTTTTCTTCCCTGGCGAGTGACCGTTTTTTCTTCTTTAATTCATTCAGCCATCCGTTGCGCACCAGGGTATACATAAAAGTTCCAATGCTGCAATCACCCCTGAATTTATCCTTTTGCACCAATTGGATAAAATTGATTACAGTATCCTGGAATATATCTTCTGCATCTTCCTGGTTTCCGCTGTTTTGCTTAATATAAATAGCAGCGGCATTAAAATGAGAGCGGTACAAATGCCTGATCACTCCATCCGGATCATTCCCATTCCTTATTTGGTGCAAAACCTCCGCATCCGGATAACTGCCTACAATTTCCATCTTTAATACTTATTAGTAAATAGCAAATGCCATAATGTAATCAAAATATTATTTTCTTTCAATTTTGCCGGCCGATATTTTGTCGCTGTCAACAGGGTTACAATTTTCAAATGAGATAATCGCGCTGATCTGCACCAAAAATCCGCGGTACAAAATAAAGTACAATTTAATGTTATATTCCATCCTTTTGTGTTGTCTAACGTAGATACATTTTAAATTTGCATCATGTTAAAACGAATAAGCATCATTTTGCTTTCTTTTCTTTTTGTATTAAATGAATCCTGTAATAAATCACAGACTCCTGTTATTCCCCCCGTTACTCCGCCCAATTCTGTTTTTAACTACGGTGATTCAATTTTTTATAAAAAGAACCAGTCAAATGACTACGTGATATCACCAACGAACACTTTAGCCGGGAAATATGCTTCATTTCCTGATGGTTTGGTTCTCGATGGCAATTCAGGCGCCGTAAATGTTTCAAAAAGTGAGTCAGGACTAAAATATATGATAGCCTTTATCCCTGATGGAAAAGCAGATACCCTGCTATCATTTATTACCATCTCAGGTATAAATTATAAGGATGGATTTTACAAATTGAATGATGGAGATTCCATAGCTTTCTCGATTTATAATGCAATACCAGGGGTGGCAATTCCCGGCATCGGCAGCGGTAGCCTTTTTGATGTTGGATCCAGTTGTAATGACCAGGGCTGTAACGTTAATGTAAATAATGGAACCATCAACCTGGCTCAAACGGTAAGAAATGGAGTATTCGGCTCAACCCCCTCAAATAATGACCGTCATGAATTTGAAATGACCTATCAACTTAATGACGGGAGTAATATTTCCACTAACAAACTCAAAGTAAAGCTGTACTATTTTGAAACGATGAATGATGTAACTCCTGAAGCAGATAGTATCATTAGTTCAAGACAAGGAAGTATTATTGGGCCCGGTAATATAGTTCCAGCTGCTTTTGCATTTAACAATGCCCAAATAAAGCCCCGTCCTCCATGCATTTTTATAGTAGGTCATTAATGAAATAGAAAATAGAAATAAGAAATAGGGAGGCTGAAGCAATTTTATTTTTGATAGTTGATATTCACGGCTTGAACAATTTCTTATTATCCACGACATCCTTATTTCTCATTATTAATTTCTTATTTTCTGTACGGCTGTTCATTTTGCGATTAAATACCCGGTCCTATAAAAAAGATAATTCCAAATTATTAAATTGCATTACCATCTCATTGGGAATGCTATTATGGTTTTACGCATCTTTTTGTTAGCAGTGTGTTTAACAATCACTTTCATTCCTCAAAGTCAAAATAATGATCGTGTAAACGATTATACGCGCTTATATAAAACAGCCGAAAAACTGTATAATTCCGAAACTCCAACAAACAGTTCCGACAGCCTCGCATTTTTGAATTATTCAAAAGTGATTTCTATTTTAAAAGAAAATAATAAAAATGACCCCGTTCTTTTTGACTGCTATTTAAAATCAGGAATTATTTCCATGTCAAAGAAAGAAGACCAGCGGGCATTAAATTTTTTTTTTAAATCAATAGCGTTAAAAAATAAATCTCCCTTTATTCCCGATTCGCTATTGTTCAAATCCTATTTATTTACAGGGAACGAATACCATAACCTTTTTAATATGGATTCTGCCTCGTATTACTATAACCAGGCAGAATATCTTATTAATAAATATCCTGCAATCAGCGAAGCCGAACGGCTGTATAACCAGGCAGGCGTACTTTACTATGAAACGGGAGAGTATAAAAAAAGCATTACTTACTTTAAAAAAGCCCTCTCAATAGTAGAACAACAGGTACCCTTAAATAAGTACTTTGTTGTTAACTATGAAAATAACATTGCATCTGCTTTTAAAAAATCAGGCGATTTTGAACAGGCTCTAACACTATATAAAAGCCTGCTCCCTTATAACATCAATAAAAATGAATTGCTGCATAATATTGGTGCTACTTTCCTGGAAGCCGGTAATTATAAGGAGGCGATCTCCTGGTTAAAAAAGGTACAGTATAATAATCAATCTAAGTATAACGATGTAGGAAAAGCATACATGCTATTGCACAACACTGATTCTGCCCTTCATTATTTCAATTCGTCCTTACAATTTCAAAATGATCTGCACAGCACACAAAAAAATCCTGAGTATGCGTATACTTTAAAATACCTTGGAGATATTTTGGTTGAAAAAAACTTACCGGCTCAGGCACTTAAGAATTATCAGCAGGCTATTATCCAGGCTGACCCTGACTTTAATGATACCAATATTATAAACAATCCTCAATCTTTTTACGGACTGCACCAGACTTTTTTTTTATTTGATGCCCTGGTTGCCAAGGCAGGTGCCTTTCAACTTCAATCCACGCAAAAAACAGATTACGTTTTACTCAAACAATCGTTCGAAACATATTCATCGGCCCTGCAACTGGCCCGTCATGTTGAAAGAATGTATAACTCTGATGAATCGCGGTTATTTCTAAAGAAGAGCGTGGACCCGGTTTATAAAGCAGAAGTGGAAACAGGTCTCCAATTATACGAAGCGCTTAAGGATACAGCTTATCTTTTAAAAGTTTTAAAATATATTGAAGATGATAAAGCATCGGTATTGCAGGCAGACTTGCATGAACTGGAACTAAGCTCAATTGATGGTTTACCTAAAGATCTCCTGCAGGAAGAAAAAAGATTAAAAGCTGTTATATCCGGGCTAAATAACCGTGTTTCCCAAAATAAGGACACAGCTTTAAATAATGAATTACTTTCCGGGATACAGGATGATGAGATACAACTTTCAACAATCCAGGCCAAATTAAATGATGATCCTGCTTATTATAAATTGAAATTTAATCCGCCTGGTATTGACATCAAAACTATCCGGGAACAACAGTTGCAAAAAGATGAAGCTATCATCTCCTATTATTATACAACCAAAAGGCTGCTATGTTTTTATATAACCAAAGAGCGTCTCGGGTATGTCTCGGAACCCCTGCAAACCGCTATGTCCCAAAAGATCTTTACACTGAGAGATGAGCTTGGTTTACAGGATAAGGGTGATAAAAAAGCAATCAATGAAATCTGCGCATGGCTGTATACATATCTTATACGACCGGTGATACAAAACCTGGAAAAGAAAAAACACCTTGTAGTAATTCCTTATAATGAAATCAGCTACATTCCTTTTGAAACACTTATTGATCCCGCAAATAATGAACTTTTATTGAACAACTTTGCCATAAGTTATAATTATTCGGTTAATTTTCTCCAAAGGTATAAGGCAGGGCAGGATATTTATAAGGTACTGGCTTTTGCTCCCTTTACCAATTCTACGCCGGGCTCAAAAACATATCCAATATTGAAAGCTTCGCTGGATGAGGTGGCCGGGTTAACCGGAAAAGTCTTATTAAGTGAACAAGCCACTAAAAGTAATTTCCTGAAGCTTGAATCTCAATATCCAATTATCCATTTAGCAACCCACGCAATAGTTGATAATGTAAATCCTCTTAAATCATTCATCGCGTTTTATCCTTTGAGCGGCGATTCAACACAGGAATATAACCTGTATGAAAGTGAAATATATAATCTTGACATGGCACACAATCAACTGGTCATCCTAAGTGCCTGTGAAACGGGTAATGGGCAAATGATCAACGGAGAAGGAATTATCAGCTTATCAAGAGCTTTCTTTTACGCCGGTAGCAAAAGCGTGATGACGTCTCTGTGGAAAGCCGAGGATATCTCCGTTACTTTTATTACAAAACACATGCATGAATATCTTAGAAAGGGATACGCAAAAGATGAAGCATTGCAACTCGCCAAAACCGACTACCTGGAAAACAACGATATCGATCCACGTTTTAAAACTCCGGCGTTTTGGGCGCCATTGGTGCTTACCGGGGATTTTAATCCTGTTGTTATAAATCATGGCGATCGATCATATGTTATGATACTTCTTATCGCAATTATTGCTTCCTTAATTTTATTTATTTTGATAAAAAAGAGGCCTGGCATTTTAAAATTTCCGATTAAGTAATATTTTATTTTATTACACGAATTGCTACGAATTACACGAATTCATAAATCGTTTACTTTTGTTTTATGTCGCACCCGTATAAACGACTGCATGCTTCTTTGGCTTTGGCCAAAGCCAGTTTAACAGCAACATTACGCAGCCCCACCTCAGTAGTATTCTCGCTTCTTTTTCCTGTGATATTCATTGTTGTATTTGGGTCTATGGTAGATAATACGGTTGTTCAATTAAAAGTTGCCCTGGCACCCGGCTGCGATACAGATAACGTAATATATAAGGCGATAACAAAGATTAAGAATATTACTATTGACAGCAATTTATCTCCCTCCGAAGCAACAGATGCATTACAAAAAGGAAGGCTTACGGCAATTCTTAACTTAAAAAAAGATGCAGTTAATTCACCTGTTCCGCACTTTAGCGTACTTATCACTTCAGGCGCATCTTCTGCAGGCACGGCAACGTTGTTGCAAACCTTATTGAACAATGCAATCCAATCAATCAACGAGCATGTTTTTCCTGCCAATCCATCTATAGCATCCTTAAGCAGAAAAGAATTACCGGGCCGCATCTACCGGAAAATAGATTTCATTCTTCCCGGCCAGCTTGGATTTTCTTTACTTATGGCAGGTGTGTTCGGTTCAGCGTTTCTTTTATTTAACCTGAGAAAAAGCCTTGTGTTGAAACGCTTATCGGCAACGCCTGTGAGCCGTACGTATCTTATTCTTGGAGAAATGCTCAGCCGTCTTTTTTTTCATATAATCAGTTTTATTATCATGATTGCCATTGGCTATTTTGCTTTTAGCTTTACCCTGGTAAACGGCATATTTACTTTTCTTGAAATGCTTTTCTTTTCGATTTTCGGACTCATTATTTTTATGGGCATTGGTTTTATAATCAGCGGGGTGGTACAAAATGAAAGTTCCGTTGCGCCTGTTGCCAACACCGTCACCCTTCCGCAAATATTATTGTGCGGCCTTTTCTTCACGATTGAAAATTACCCGCACTGGCTACAATCTTTCTGCAACATCCTGCCGCTTACATTTTTTGTTGACGGGCTTCGGAAGATTGCTTTTGAAGATATACACATATGGCAGATGCCACTGCAATTGGCGGGGCTTTGTGTATGGTGTGTAATTATAATTGTTACCTGTGTAAATATTTTTAAGTGGGAATGATTTACCAGGTTGAAATTTTTTAAACCAGAAATCAAATCAGAGCGGGTATTGAAAGAATAGTTCATAACGTTTTTATAAAACAGGTTTTTTAAACGCGCACAAATGAAACGTATATGGCAGTATTGGATTTGAAAAATATATGGATTATATGATACGTCCTGTAAAACTGAACCTGCAGATACTTCCTGGAATAGTAAAAAAACAAACGGGGAACCAACTGCGGATTGCAAAAAATTATAATTGCTGAAATTGGGAAATGGTTACCCATCTCAAAAAAAATAAATTCCCGAAAAATAATTTAACCCTTCCTGTTATCTTTATACATTCAGGAACTCATAAATCAACTGATGATAGAATGTAATTTAAAATTATACCAACCAATTTTTTATGTTTAGATTTCCTTTTTTATTTATTTTTTTTCTTTTTAACCTATTCCTGTGCCCGGCGCAAAATAATAAACCAGGTACCGGCGCTCAGCACGAAAGAAGCATTTCTTTCAGTGGCTATCAATGGACAGTTCGTGATATAGCCGGCAAACAAGGACCCGGGCCGAATTTTTTCAGCGATTCTTCTGTACAGGTCGATGATAAGGGGTGGCTCCATTTGTGGATAAAAAAGGATGACATAACAGGTCAATGGCGCTGCGCAGAGATCACTTCAGATGCCCGTTTTAAATATGGAACTTACCGGTTTATAGTGGAAGGCGCCATCGATCATTTCGATAAAAATATTGTGCTTGGGCTTTTCAACTACTCAGGGAATGATGGTCTCGACGAAATGGATATCGAAATAGCCAGGTGGGGCAACCATAGTTTCCCCAACCTGAACTATACCATCTGGCCTGCAAAAAAGGAATTTAAAAACAGCGCCACCACGAAAGAATTCTCACTGAAATCGGAACTAAGCACGCACTATTTCAGGTGGAGTGCTGACACGGTGATCTGTGCCAGCTTTGATAGCATTTCCACCGATCTGAAAAACCAGGTTTTCTCTTCAACATTTGCAAGTCCCGCAACCTCAATCAGCCAGCTGGCCATGCCCGTTCATGTCAATTTGTGGTTATTCGACGGTAATCCACCCGCCGATCAGAAACCTGTGGAAGTAGTGATCCGGAGTTTCCGGTATACACCCTAAAATGATATCGATCTACAAAGCCATCACTAACTTAAACAGGTTACCTGTTTTTTACGAAAAGATGCCTTGGTATAAAAATGCATTATTTTGGTCAATATGTATTGATCAGCAAAACAGGCTGGGGCACATTATTCGGTTAATAATGATAATTTTCACGCAGGGA
>JBDTZL010000370.1:0-26549 GCA_040005125.1 Ginsengibacter sp. | reverse complement strand
ATTTTTTAAGGATAAAAAAGTTAAAATAATTATTCATGAAATAAATTTCATCTGCTATGCAGAAGGGCTGTACGCTTTGTTTGATTACTTCTTTTACTTTCTCTTCTCCAAGCATTTCTACAGCTATTACTGCCGGACCTATACACATGAATGCTTTAAAAAGATCCTGCAAGCTTGTAAACATCCAGGGGCAACAAACTTTTTCCTTATGAAGAATGGCTAGTAAAAGCTTCTGGCTTATTTTTTCAATTGTCCCTTCAGCGCTCAATGCAAAAGGCCCGGGGGCATCTGGCGGCGCTGGCGGCAGCAATGCAGCTAAAGATGAAAAGACTGAACTTGCTTCACAGTATTCCGGCTCATCCCACAAACCCAGGATTATTTTTCCCCCCGCCCTCACTACCCGCCGGGCTTGATTTAAGGCCGAAACTTTATCGCGGGCATATTGAAATGAGTTAAATCCTGTTACGAGATCAAAGCTGCCTTTGCTAAAGGGTATTTCCTCAAGGTCTTCAAGTAGAAATGTTCCTTTGGGCAACCGTTGTTTTGTAAGTTCTAACAAACCGGGTGCGGCATCAATGCCATAAATTTTGGCGCCGCCGGATGAAGCCATTTTTAAAAATAATCCCGAACCGCAGCCGGCATCCAGTAAAACCGTTTTTTCATCCAAATGAAGTTGCTGTAAAACGGCTTTGTATAGAGGAATAAACGTGGGCTCCAAAAATGTTGCCCAATCATGCGGAGCTGTGCTCCATAATTTTCCTTGTGGTTGTCGTGTTTTCATTATATTTTTTAGATTTTTTCGGTTGAATGATTTTTCTGTCAATTGTGAATTCAGCAGGCTGGTGAGGTTAACTTATTGGCGTGGTGGTTAGTGCCAACACCAATACCTAAGTTTTGTAAAATTGAACGTCGCGATAAATTTTTCATCATTTATTTTGTCTTGAAGTATTGCAAAAACTGATCTCTTAAATGGATGAAATTAATCGGCACAAACAGCTTTACAAATGCCATTTTCCTAACGGTGGATTTTGTTTTATTTCCGGCAAAATATCCCGATTATTAAGAACTATTTTTCAACTTTGTTCGACATCTTCCAGGATGCATTTCGAATTGTCGCATAGCTTAGTTGATTGTGGGCTTTGGGGACACCACTCACGGTGGGCCGCCCCCGTTGGTGCCTACACACAATAATGCCCAACCGTTTTCATTCAATTATTATGATGGGCAAAAATCAATACAATGACCCCCGTAGAGACGCCATGCATGGCGTCTCTACAACGCATGACGCCTCTGCCACAATACCAGACGCCATGCATGGCGTCTCTACAACGCATGACGTTTCTACCACAATACCAGACGCCATGCATGGCGTCTCTACAACGCATGACGCCTCTGCCACAATACCAGATGCCATGCATGGCGTCTCTACAACCCATGGTGTCTCCGCCAAACGGCGACAATTTGACATTCGCATATCTTCGACAATAAACTATTTAATTACCTAATTTTATTATCCTGTTAATCCCGGTCGTGATGAAAAATTGTTTATTGTTAGTGGCATGTATTATAATTACAAATTATGGATATGCACAGGCAAATCCTCCATACAAAGACCCGAAGCTTTCAATTAATGAAAGGGTAAAAGACCTGTTATCAAGAATGACCATTGAAGAAAAGTTCTGGCAAATGTTCATGATAGCAGGTAATATGGACGCAGGCGATTCAGCAAAATATAAAAATGGAATATTTGGCTTCCAGGTAAGTGCGGGGTCAAAAGGGGGAAATGCAGCGGGACAAATACTTTCTTACTCCAGTGCGGAAAATGCATTGTCTCTTGTAAGAAAGATTAATACAATGCAAAAATACTTTGTTGAAAAATCAAGATTGGGTATCCCCATAATACCTTTTGATGAAGCATTACACGGCCTGGTACGGGATGGCGCTACAACCTTTCCCCAGGCAATTGCCCTGGCTGCAACATGGGATACATCGTTAATGGCGCGTGTTGCGGGCGCTATAGCAACTGAAGCAAAAATTCGTGGGATCAGGCAAGTACTGTCGCCTGTAATAAATATAGCCAGTGACGTTCGTTGGGGCCGCACTGAAGAAACCTATGGTGAAGACCCTTATCTCACTTCAGCAATGGGAGTAGCATTTGTAAGTCCTTTTGAAAAGATGGGGATCATTACGACACCCAAACATTTCATTGCAAATGTTGGAGATGGCGGCAGAGATAGCTATCCCATTCATTTTAATGAAAGGATACTGGATGAAATTTATTTTCCTCCTTTTATTGCCTGTATTAAAAGCGGAGGTTCACGTTCTGTAATGACGGCCTATAATTCTTTAGATGGTTCCCCTTCCACCGCCAATGATTGGTTGCTTAATAAAAAATTAAAAGGAGACTGGCGGTTTGGTGGTTTTGTAATTTCAGACGCAGCAGCAACAGGCGGCGCAAACGTACTACACTTTACCGCAAAGGATTACCCGGATGCAGCGATGCAATCTGTTAACAATGGGCTTGATGTTATTTTTCAAACGGATTATAATCATTATAAATTATTCATTCCGCATTTTATTGATGGCGGAATTGATATAAAGAAAATTGATGATGCAGTATCAAGGATCCTGAAAGTGAAGTTTGAGTTAGGTTTATTCGAAGATCCCTATGTAGGGGAAGAAGATGTATTAAAGGAATCAAAGGGTACAACACACAAGGTGCTCGCCAAGGAAGCAGCGGTGAAATCCATTGTACTTTTAAAAAATGATCACAATATTTTACCACTCAAGAAAAATATACGATCCATAGCAGTCATCGGGCCCGATGCTGTTGAGGGAAGATTAGGTGGTTACAGTGGCCCGGGCAACGGGAAGGTTACTATTCTTGAGGGCATTAAAAAAAGAGCCGGGGACAATATTAAAATTTCTTACGCAGAAGGTTGTGGTAGAAAAGATGAACAATGGAAAGTTATTTCCCCGGATTATTTAAGTTCGGGTACAGAAGAAAAAACCGGTAAAGGCTTAAGAGGCGAATATTATAATAATATTACATTGACCGGAACTCCTGTTGTAATAAGGATTGATAAGGAAGTAAATTTTCACTGGACATTATTTTCTCCTGATCAAAAAATCAATAACGACTTTTATTCAGTAAGGTGGACAGGAAAGTTAAGGGCGCCCAAAAATGGAAATTTAAAAATCGGGCTCGATGGTAACGATGGATACAGGCTATATGTTAACAATGTGTTGCTGATTGATAGATGGGTAAAACAAACTTATAGCACGCAGTTGAAAGATTTTGTGTTTGTGAAAGACCGAATGTATGACATACGCATAGAATTTTATGAACCTGTGGGCAGCGATGCAGACATTAAATTAATCTGGAATTTTGGTGTGGAAAATAATTACAATAAAAAAATTGAAGAAGCCGTAACGGTTGCCCGTAATTCCGATGTAACAATAATTGTAGCCGGCATAGAGGAAGGAGAGTTCCGGGATAGGGCCATGCTTAATTTGCCCGGTCGCCAGGAAGAATTGATTCATAAGATAGCTGCCACCGGTAAACCTGTTATGGTAATGCTTGTGGGTGGAAGTGCCATAACTATGAACAGCTGGTTAAATAACGTTGATGCTGTTCTGGATGTTTGGTATCCGGGTGAAGAAGGTGGTAATGCCATTGCGGATATTTTATTTGGGGATACAGATCCTGCCGGAAGATTACCTGTTACATTTCCTCTCTCTGAAGCACAGTTACCGCTGGTGTATAATCACAAGCCAACGGGCCGTGGGGATGATTATAACAATTTAAGTGGCCTGCCATTATTTCCATTTGGATTTGGGTTGAGCTATACTTCATTTGAGTATAATGGCCTGGAGCTCCTCAATAATAATATAGCAAAGACTGATAGTGCATTCATAACATTCCAATTAAAAAATACGGGACGAAGAGAAGGGGATGAGGTAGTTCAATTGTACATAAGAGACCTTCTGGCCTCGGTAGCAAGACCTGTCATGGAATTAAAGGGTTTCCGGAGAATACATTTATTACCCGGAGAGGTAAAGGAAGTAAAGTTTACTTTAACACCTGCTGTGTTTGAAATGCCGGACAAAGATTTAAAGACAGTTGTGGAACCCGGAGATTTTAGAATTATGATCGGCTCTTCATCACGCGATATAAGACTTAAGACAACATTGACAATTTTATAATATGGCCTGATATTTTATTCCTGATTATAAGTTAATACAAACCTCAAACTAAAGATTTACCAATGGTATAAAGTTTGATGAAATATGAAAGAAATTTATAAACTATTATTCGGCTAAAATTATTTCTGTTTATTGAACTAGTGTCATGTCACACATAAACTGGCTCATATCCCACAAAGACTCAAAGAACACAAAGCTGTTTTCTTAGTGCCCTTTGAGTCTTTGTGGGAAAAAATGCGGCGACAAAATAATGTTGACACCGCACTAGTAATGCGTGAAAGTTAAATGATAGAAAAAATATTAACCGGGTACCAACGCAATAGTTTAAGATTGAAAGAGGAATTTGGGTAGGGTCACAAGGTGGAAATTAAATTTATTCATCCGGGCAATTATATAATTATGAAAAAATTTTTGTTCTTTTTTTTGATGTTGGTTTTTGCAGGTCTGTGTTTTTCCCAACAGGGAAATACCACCTCAGATAGTTCTTATAAAAACCTATCCCAACAGGTTTATCATTTTACCAAAGGCCTGATGATAAATTCCGGAAGTCACTATGGACGTGAGGCTTTATACACAGACCAGGTAGCGTTTATGTTATATACACATTCCATGAGGGCACCTGCCGAAGGTGATACATTTAATGTAACTCCGGAAGGAGAGGCCATAAAATGGTTTGCAGTCTCTGCTGATAGTTTAAACCAGTTAAGAGCCAGGCGCAATTCCAGGGGGATCGGCCGGAGCCGCGGTGGCGGTTATGTTTATCTTACTTACGTGTCAGGTAAGCAACAAGCCGCGTTATTAAATATCAGGGGTAACGCTTCTGTAATATTCAATGGAGTTACACATGCCGGAGATCCTTATTCTTCGGGATGGTTGTACATTCCCGTGCAATTGAAAAAAGGCCTGAATGAATTATACGTCCGTGGACAAAACATCATAGCCGATCTTATCTTTTCTTTTAAGCCAGCATTCCTCAATGCGGAAGATATGACGCTTCCTTCTATTGTGCCCGGCGACCAGCACAATGATGTAACCGGTGCTATCGTGTTGATCAATAACTCTACGAAAGCATTGAAAGGCTTACGGGTTAAAAGCAGTATGGCAGGTAAAGAAATAACGACAGACATTCCAACTGTATTACCGATGTCTGCGCGCAAAATCATTTTTCATATAAATGGAACCGGAACAGCAGGCAAAGGAAAGTATAGCTGCCTGCTAACCCTTCTTGATAAAGACAAAATGCTGGACGAAAAACAAATCAGTATTGATGTAGTTGATTCGGCTGATAAATACAGTAATACATTTGTAAGCAACATTGATGGCAGCGTTCAATATTATGCGGTAACGCCGCAGTTACCTTCTCCAACAAAAGGAGCTGCATTATTTTTGTCCGTGCACGGAGCCGGGGTTGAAGCAATAGGGCAGGCACGAGCATATCATTCAAAAGACTGGGGAACCCTGGTGGCAGCCACGAATCGGCGTCCCCGTGGATTTAACTGGGAAGACTGGGGAAGATTGGATGCGTTGGAAGTACTAAATATTGCGGCACAAAAATTCAGGCCGGATCCGAGACATATTTATTTAACCGGGCATTCAATGGGCGGCCATGGTACGTGGTTCCTTGGCGCTACTTATCCTGGTAAATGGGCCGCTATCGGGGCCTGTTCAGGTTATCCCACTTTAAAAGACTATGGTTCTGCCGATGGGTTAATCCCCGACAGCAGCTCTTCGCCAATGGAACAGATATTGCTTCGCTCGGGTAATCAAAGTGATGTTATAAAGCTGGCCACAAATTATAAACCATTAGGCGTTTATATTTTGCACGGCGATTCCGACAAAGTTGTTCCGGTAAAGTATGCCCGGCAAATGAGGGCATTGCTGGGAAATTTTCATGCCGATATGAGCTATTATGAATACCCCGGCGGTGTACATTGGTTTGGTGATCAAAGTGTGGATTGGAAACCGATGTTTGACTTTTTTAAATGGCATAGTTTACCCCCTGACAGCGCGGTTAATGTAGTTGATTTTACGACGGCTAACCCGGGCATATCATCTACTTATCGTTGGGTTTCTATTCAGCAACAGGAGCATCCGTTACAATTCAGCCGCATACAACTAAAGAGAAACACAGCAGGCAAAACAATAACAGGTATTACAGAAAATATACGCTTGCTGAAACTCAATTTCAAAGACTTCAATAATGGAGATCGTATAAATATTAAGCTTGATAGTTCGGGGTCTGTTCAATATTCAGTAGCCGGTACAAATGACAGTACGTTCCTTCTTAAGGAAAACGGAAAGTGGGCATTAACCGCAAAGCCTGGAATAGAGCAGAAAGGGCCGCACCGGTATGGAACTTTTAAAGACGCATTCAACAACCACATGATTTTTGTGTACGGCACCATTGGCAATAAAGAAGAAAATGAGTGGAGTTATAATAAAGCGAAATATGACGCTGAGACATGGTATTATCGTGGCAATGGCGCTGTGGATATCATAGCGGATAAAGATTTTTCATTAGTGGCTTATAAAGACAGGGGCGTGATACTTTATGGAAATAAGAACACCAATGCAGCCTGGTTTCTTTTAAATGATTGCCCGATCCAGGTAGAGCGTAATAAAATTATTACTGCTGGTAAAACCTGGCAGGGAGACGACCTGGCCGCCTATTTTGTATGGCCAATCAGGAGTTCATCAATCGCTTCAGTAGCCGTGATCAGTGGTACCGGTATTAAAGGAATGAACGCCGCCAATGCCAATCAATATTTTGCGGGTGCAAGTGGATTTCCCGACTTTATGATATACAAATTAAACATGCTCAAATCGGGTACAGATGAAATAAAAATGGCTGGATTTTTTGATAATAACTGGACGCTGTCCGGCACTGATTTTATTCAGAAAGATTAAACCACTTACTTTTGTGAAATTCGAGTTTGATGCTTTGCCGCCTTACTGATCTTGCTATTACGTTATGCTGTTACGATCGATAAGTTTGCAGATTTATTTCGTTTATCCGGCTTGTGCTGCCAGTACGACTAATTCTATTATTGATATGATTATCGCTACACAATACATTAATGCCAATTGTTTATCTGTATCTTTATTATTGTGTTTCATAATTTGTTATTAAGCAGATTTCGCTCCCGGTTTCAGTAACCACTCTCGATTAGATTTTGCACTTTTTTTCGTGTGCGCCAATAAACATCTTCCATAAATCTATGGGCAAATTCACCATTGCGCCCTATGCTCAGGAGATTGTCAATATGCGTTGATTGCTCAAAATCCTTACGTTCTTTTTCATACTCGTTTAGAAAAACCGGGTAAGCAATTGGCGTTCGCAAAACATTACTGCCCAAAAATCTTTTTTTAACATCCGGTATTACAGATTCCATATTGCTCAAACAAAGCTGTGTAAGCTTTTCTTCGTCCATAGCCCAATATTCATCGTCCTTTTCACAGCCAATATCAACCGTTATAATTGATTTGCCTTCCGGGGCCAGCCAGGGCATTGATCGTGTGACTTCAGTTAGCCGAAAAAAAGGAAAACTTTTTTCAGGGAACCATAAAACGGTATCGGGTAAAAGATTCCGCCCCTGGAAACGCATATTGACAAAAACCATTGGGCGAAAGCGAAAACGTGAAACAGTATTCAAAGCGTTTGTGCCTTTTACCAGCCTGGCAAGGATATTCGCCGGTGCTGTGCTGATAACCGCTGAGACCTCCTGAATTACACCTTTTACCCGCACCCCGATTACTTTTTCATTCTCTACCAAAATCTCTTCGACCGGGGATTGAAGTTTGATTGAATCCTCTAACCCTTCAGCCAGTTTTGCACATAAAGTTGAAATTCCTCCATTTGGATAAACATGCCAAACAGAGGGCATCTCGGGCATTTCACGGTTGTAACCACAGGCGACGGCCCGGCCTGTGAGTAAACTTGCGGTTTTCAGATACAAAGTTTTTAGTATACTTCCCGGCAAACTTTCGCCAACAGCAGGGGAAAGGTTTTCAGCCGGGGCGCCCGACCACGCTTCTATGAGTGGAAGAGCGATCTCATGGGAAAAAGAATGCCCGTAGCGTTTGCTAAACCATTCCGCCGCAGAAGCTGATGTATGACCATTGCCTAATGATTTGATCCTCGTTCCCAGGAAGCTCAGGAACATACGCGGGATCTTCAGAAAACCAAACGGGTAACTGAAGCTTTTGCCTTTGAGCCAAACCGCTTCGCCATAATGCTTTACCAAACGGCAGTCGGAGCCCACCCCAATCGCATCTGCTAAGCGGTTGGTGACGAAATGTGCACCAAAATCATGACTAAATCCTTCCGCGTCTTTGAAACTCGCTGCAAGTCCGGCAATTTTACTGCCGGCCTCGTAAAGGATAAACGGGACATTTTTTTCTTTTAAAAAATTTGCCGCAGTTAAACCTGCGATACCTGCCCCTATGATGGCAATTGGTTTTTTTGTCTCCATATATTTAGAAAAATTACAGTTAGTTGATAATAAATAAAAGCTATTTTAATGTTTACAAAGCGGCCGGATTTATGATTCTATAACGGCTTCCGTAAAGTTGCCTGTAATAATGCACCTCTGCCAAATTTTTGTAGAACGAAATCAAGGGCCGTAAAAGCCGCAAGCGAAACAGTCGATTTGAGTGTGAAACGATTGATCAGCCAATTTGGTTTTTTTGAATCAACCAGCGCATTGTGAATCGAATAAACCCAGTTAACCGGACTAATGATAGTTCTTAAGCCTTGCATTTCAAAGCCTGTTTTTTCGGCTAATTTCGTGAGCGAATGCTGATTAAACAAATTCCAATGACGGGGAAAATGATAGCCCCCCCAGTAACTGCGTTTGAAAAATTTAAAATCAATTGAATCTGTATTATCTGTTACAATTACAAGCCGACCGCCTTTTCTTAAGAGCGTGTATATCGCGCGTAAAACTTCAGCAGGCTTTTCTACATGCTCAATTGTCTGAATCATGAAAACCAAATCGTAATTTTCATCCGGCAGATCAATTTCTTCAACACTCCCTAGATGCACCTGCAAGCCAGAGCGGTTTGCCATTTCAATGGCCCGGGTGTCAATATCAATCCCGTCCAGCTTCCAACTACTTTCACCAAATTCGCGCAGCAAATTGAGATGAAATCCATCTCCGCAGCCAACGTCCAGAATCCGAGCTGAAGAAGGTAGAGTGCGGCAGTGGCTTAATAGGCGCCAGACTTCGAGTCGTGAGCGTACTTTATGTATAAAGCCGTAATTTTTTTCCGAAAAATCAAATGCGTGGTAGTGCGGGGGATAAATTTTGTCAAATTCGGAGATGACCGGGCGGGGATTCAGATAAATCAGACCGCACAGATTGCACCGCATTGCTAAAAATATGTTTGGGCAAGAATTATATTCAAAATCTTTGCCCTTTCCAACGAGGGTGGCATCATCACTTCCGCAAACAGAGCATCTAACTGAGGTTACATTAAGGTTAGTTTTAGTAGTCATCATCTCATTTTACAAGTAACGAATCGGTATAGGTTTGCCGTGTTTATATGTGACACGTAAAACAATTATTAAGCTTTATTACTTAGTATGGAAGCGTTACACTTTTAGGGAATTATTGTTTAGACGGAGGAACCAAAAGAAGTGTCTTCTCAACATAATTGATTTATGTCTTAAATAAAATAATTACAGGCATTGGTAATACTCAATGCTGAATTAATAAAACACTAAATCAAATTTGGAAGGATCGGATGGACACACGTATGTCTTCGGGGGGGGAATGAAGGTTTCGAAAGATATTATTTAGTACAGAAATAGAAGTTCCGGAATAAATTTTAGTATTGAATGATAAGTACGAGGGTAATTCAAAGACAGGCATGACAAACTTAGCCGTAACAGGTTGATTTATAGATTTGTCTAACTGTTCAAATGAAACAACTTTTTTATTGCAACAGTTATCGTTTCCCTTTTTGCAACAGTCATCTTTTTCAGGGGCTTTTTTTTCAACCGCCTGCATATTTAAAGAAGATCCGGTGGCTTCCAATATTCCAATATGGTAAATGATGCGTTTTAGTAAAGACGCATTTACCCCCACAGCACAGGCAAAACCAAGTACAGTATTCGAAGCGAATACAATAAATAGAATAGCCGCTTTTAATTTTATGGAAGCTTTTATATGCATATAATTTTGCAATATAGTTTTATTAAATTAATAAAACAAAACGAAGTAAACAAAGGGTACATTTCAAATTGTCGCCGGTTGGTGTCCGCCGCCCACATTCAGCGCCGCCTTGCGACAATTTGAAATGCACCCGTAAACAAATGTTCTTACTTATTTGCAAATGTTTTTTTGTGTGAATACTCAACAACCCGCATACTATTGTGATTATAGTCGAAGCATTTGTTAAGTTTTTGTAATCAGCAATTTATTTTTATGCTTATTTATTATCAATTCATCTCTTTCTTGATAAATATTTCTACCAGGGTACAGGTCATTGAACCGGTAACACATAATAATTTTATAAAAGATTTGAGGATCGTGATACTGTTTTAATAAATTAAAGTGACACCAATGCCTAAGCCCATGTCACTGTCATAATGCGTGGCCATCGCAAACCATTTCCTCATGATGTAACTAAAACCTATAGTGTATTCTTTATCGGTATTTACCATAAAATCGAATCTAATGCGACTGGTCACGGGCACGTCTTCCCTGCTTAATTGAAAACGGACTTTCCCGTTGCCATCTATTCTTCCATCGGCTACCAATAGCATTGGCAAGGTGTATTGAACACCGGCGACAAAAGTTTTACGATTATTTTTATTACTTAGCTGTCCCAGCAAATTGTACTTATCATCACCAAATATATTTTTATGATGCATGCCTTCTTTCTTGTAATGATAGTCAAATCCTATATATGGAAACAACCATTGCATCTTTCCGGTGTATCGTCCAAAATTAGTTTCGCTTTCGTAACCATGCTCATCGTGATAGCCCAGGTGCCACATCTGTTGCAAATTATATTTATTGCCTTCCAGCATTATTTCTCCATCGGTACCATTGTTTTCCAAAGCTGCCTTTGCCATAAAATGGAGCATATGGTTGTCCCGTTTAAAGTCCCTGTTAGCTTTCTTCGTATCAGGTAATTCGGGATTCACAGGAGAGTTTTCATAACTGAATACTTTGCCCATGCCCGCCATCATGTGGTATAGAACATGACAGTGAAAAAACCAATCGCCAGACTCAGTCGCTGCGAATTCCAAAGTATCCGTTTCCATCGGCATGATATCCACTACATTTTTTAAAGGGGCATATTCTCCCTGGCCGTTTAAGAGCCTGAAGTCGTGCCCGTGTAAATGCATGGGGTGGCGCATCATGGAATTGTTGAAAAGGATTATACGCAGATTCTCTCCTCTCCTGATTAAAATATTGTCGGATTCGTTTATGGTTTTATTATTGATTGACCATAGATAACGGTTCATATTGCCGGTAAGTGTAAAGTGAAGTTCTTTAAAGGGCACATCGGGTAATGTCGTTTTAAGGGGTGAACGTAACATGGTATAATTAAGCGTTACAATGTCCGGATTGCTATTAGCCATGTCCATGCCTTTCATATCATCCACCGTCACCCCTCGCGTACTATCTTTCATGTCCATCTTGTTATCCAGTGATTCGCCAGTGCCGGTAATTTCAGGATACATCACAGTATTCATGTCCATTGCCTGGTTACTCATTTCCATACCTTTCATTAGCTTCATATCTCCATTCATCTTCATCATATTATTCATCATCTTCATTCCTTCAAAATATTTCAAATGTGGCAACACAGGTGCCTTCATTTTCATACCACTACCAAACCATAAGGAAGTTGCTTTTGTACGATCTTCTGCTGTGGCCCTGAATTCATAACTCATATTTTCGGGAATGGTTACTATAATGTCATAGGTTTCAGCAATTCCCACGATCATTCTATCTACCATTACCGGCTCTACATCATTACCATCGTTACCTGTTACAGTTAATTTTCCGCCGGCATATTGCAACCAGAAATAAGTGGATGAAGAACCGTTAACGATGCGAAGTCTTACCTTTTCACCGGCTTTAAATTGTGGTGCTGTTATTTCCGGGTTGCCATTTGCGAGAAACCTTTCATAATACACATCGCTTACATCCATTGCCTTCATGCGTTTCCATTCGTTGATGACTTTTGTTTTAAAATATCCTTTTGATATGGCTTCTGCATAGCTTTGACCGCTTCCTTTTTCAATCGCATACCAGTCATTGGCTGCATGAAGGCGACGTTGTACTTCATGGGGCTTTTCATTTGTCCAGTCACTTAAGACCAAAGTGTATTCCTTCATCGGCTCGGCATCTCTTTTTTTAAAAACCAAGGCGCCATACATACCGGATTGTTCCTGCAGTTTCGTATGAGAATGGTACCAGTAAGTACCATTCTGAACGATAGCAAACCTGTAAAGGTGTACTGTACCAGGTGGTATTGGCGCAGTTGTTAAATAAGGAACGCCATCAAACTGATTTGGCAAAAAAACACCATGCCAGTGCAGGGAGGTTTCCGTTTTGAGCATGTTATGCAAATAGATCTCTGCGGTATCGCCTTCTGTAAAAGTTAATGTTGGCATTGGTATACAGCCATTGACCGCTATGGCGTGTTTTGCTTTCCCGGTAAAATTTACCATAGTATCCGTTACATATAAATCGTAGCGGACCGTTTTACCCGGAGATAAATTTACTTTGTCTGCGTTTTTATCCTGAATTAATGTACTGTCTTCTTTGCCGGGTTCTTTTTGTTTTGACATATCCATATGTATGTCCATTGGGATCTTTCCCTTTTCAGATTGCAATGTGTCTTTTTGCATTTGAATATCATCATTCTTTTGAGGGATTACTTTTTGTATCCTTTCATTTTGCCTGCTTTTTACTTTTGATTTTTTAAGGTCTTTTGATTTTGACTTATCCATTTTCAAGCCCGGCATATTTGTATCCTGTTGTGCTAATACAATTACAGAACTGTAAAGAGTTATTACAATAATGAATATTTTTTTCATGATGCCTTTTTTTGGCTTTTAACTTTTAGCGCCCTGCATTAACGGAAGCAACGATGGCCATAAATATGACTGATCTGAAACATTTTTTGCTTCTTATAAAAAAAATCAAAACCATTATAATTCGATTTTATTGCAGACTAATCAAATTTGCGCAAAATGCAATACGGGTACCTGTATTTTTATTTATAAAAGTTTTGAATACTTTAACTGTGAGCAGACTTACTTCAACGTTTCTTTTACACTTCCGCAGGTAAGCATGGCATTACCGAAATAAGGATTTTTAATAACCTTATCACTGCTTAACCAATATGAATTTTTCATGGGGCAATAGTCATAATAGATCGGCCCCGCAGAAAGAGTTAAGGATTTGGCCAAAGCATACATATTGATAGAAAAGTTTGCAAAAACTGAACGTTGCCTGCTAATGTCTTTTGTCGCGGAAATGAGGCTTGCATCTTTTACCAAAGCGTTGCGGCTCCCTTCCGGTATGGTGAGGTTACTGATGCCATTAGCGGTTTTTAAAAATTCTTCGGCTTGCAGGGCTGCAGTATTTGAATTCCCATTAATTAACGCATCTTTAATTTGATAGTAATAAGTAAGTAACTGAAATAACCGGGATGGTTTTGCGCTGTCCTGTGCAAAGGAGGTATGGATAAATGCAATTGCTGTAAAAGCAACTATTAATAATATGGATTTCATTTTTGATTTGATATGATGTTGAAAAAAATAGTCGGGGCATGGAACGCCATGCAGAAGGATTAAACACTACATCAAATCATATCTGGAAACTCTTAATTGCGACGCGGATGTCTGGTATAGGTGGATGATGACCCCGCACAAAGTATTTGATACTTCTAAATTGCAGGGAAGTAAATATAACGCCAGCGTCATAAAAAGACGAAATAAATGAAGTAAAAAAAGCGGGATTAATTGCCGGATTTTGCGATTGGGGAATTGACTTGTCAAGCTGGGAAAATTGTATCACCTTATCATTGCAGCAATTATCCTTTCCATCTTTTGATTTATGATGATGGCTGGTTGCTTCATCGTGATGAATATGCTTTTCCCCATTGGCATTGACATGCAAAACTTCAATACCTTCTTCATCATGATGATGGGTTGCATTAAATCCCATATCAATTCCAACAGCGCAAGCAAAACCTATAATCGTATTCAATGAGAAAACGATCATTAAGAAAGCTGCCTTCAATTGTATGTGTAAACCATTTTTCATGAACTGGCTGTAAAATTAGAGTTTATTTATAACATGCTTTTTGTTAATAAATTAAATCCGGATCCTACAGGTAAACTGCGTTGTGCCAGCCCCCTGTCAACAATCTTTTGCCGCTACATCTTTTCCACAAAGAACACAAAGCTGCTTTTTCTTAGTGCCCTCCGCGTCTTTGTGGGATATTAGCCAATTTATATGTGATACGATACTAGTTTTTTACTCCACCGTGATTTTCGCAATAGCAATTTTTGTTTTACCAAACGCATGGTCGTCTTTGCCAATGATGTACATATTATCACCAATTACGGAGCCGAGGCGGGGCATAGAAGTTGGAACATCGGTATTGCTGAAAAACTGATTTCGGGTATACTTGCCCGTTGTTTCGTTAACAGATAATACAAAACAATCAGACTTGCCGAAACGGCTGGTAGTTTTTACTTTTTGACCCGGCTGCATTACACCAGCATTTTTAGGATTATCATTGAATATAATATTGATAGAATTATTGGCCTGTATGGCGCCAAAGCCTGCATAGAAAGGCCTGTTCCCGGAATCAAAGAAGCCGTAGGATGCGAGCCCATAGCCAGATCCTACCGCAGCTACCTCACGCTGCGCCTTGGGTAATACCTGCAGCCATGTGATATTACCGCCGGCATCAATTTTACACATCATTACATCCCCGCATTCAAATACTGAATAGGTAGTAGTATACCACTGTCCCGGCATTCCATTACTGCCCGGGCTATAACTTTGTGTAGTATAGGTGTAATGGTGGTATTTTTCAGCAAGTATAACCAGCCCGTTGTCTGCCGTGTAAAATATATTTCGGAACTGCATGAATCTTGAAAAGCCTTCACCCTCATCTTTTATTTTATCAAGCTTTTCTCTTTCTTTTCTTTCGGCTTTGCTTTCATCATCATTGCCCGCTTCTTCGGCGGTGGAGTCTTCCACGGTGGCAAGCAGGGAATTATTAATTTGTTTTTCGCTGGTCGAAATTACTTTTCCTGTAACAGGGTCAATACGCTGTACCAACATGCCATCAATCGTTTTGCCTTTCTTTTCATTACTGTAAAATGCTGCCAGTACCAGGTCCTTATCTTTTTCCTGCACCAGTTTGCTGCTCGTAAGCCATTTCCCGTTAATGTTGGTATTTACTTCGGTTTGCTGCTTCCCCTGTTCATCATACATGCGTATGTTATAGTTTGCAAAATCAAGAAATTTGTCCTTCCTTTTTTTGCCTTCCTGGTATTCGTAAACACGGCCAACCAGTAATATTTTTTTATTGATAGTATATAAAACGTCTTCCAGCTGGAATGTTTTGGGGTCAAATTCATTGCTAATAACAACAGGCTTCCCAGGCTTTAGGGCTTTGTCAAATTCCTGCACCTGGTAGGAGTTTTTTTCTTTTCCCTGGATACTACTTACCACTATCATCTTTGTGCTGTCTGCATTAAGGGCTATTTTATAATTAATATCATCTTTCTTATCATCTTTTTGAAAGCTGGTTAATGGCTGCCAGTCGCCGGAAAGCTCGCCGGAGTTTTTATCAACTTCTGCGGCAAATATACTGAGCGTTTTTTCCTTCCTGCTGTATTCGGAGGCAAACAGGAGCATTTTATCCTGCAGCACAAAAAACTGTTCAAACTCTTTTCCCCTTAGTTCTTTATTAAAATCGTTCCTGTATAGCTCCGCCAGATCTCTATCCAGTTTTACAAGTGTTGCAGACGTCCGTGCCGTGGCGCCAATAACAAAATAGCTTTTCATTGCCAGGTGACTTTCCTGCAGGTATACCCCGCTTTTATCGGCATATACCACATCGAGGTCTGTACTGCCTTTATGCAGCTTAAATTCATCGCCCCACTTAACTTTTGGCTTTTGGGAAAAACAGCAGATGCAAAGGCAAAAGGATGCCAGCAAAAGATTCCATGGTTTCATAGTAATTGTTTTAAATGCTATCCGGTAATATTAGCGAAAAATCCGGTAACTCATTTTATTTCCAGCCCTGCGGGTAACTCCTGCCAATAACTTAACACTCTTTTGTATCGTGAAATTGTGATATTGTGTGAAGTATCCTGTTCAACAGATCCATAACATTAGATGATATAGGGCGCGCCACGTTATTTTTTGTTCTGTTTGTGAAGTAATTTTAATCTAATAATATCACACTCATGAGAATAAAAATTATTATTACCGGCGGAACTTTTGACAAAGAATATAATGAACTTACCGGGCAATTGTTTTTTAAGGATACGCATCTTCCTGAAATGCTAAGGTTGGGCAGGTGTATTGCAGATGTAGATATCACAACCCTGTTGATGATAGATAGCCTGGAGATGACAGACGGGCACCGGCAGCTGATCGCATCGTATTGTAAAAAAGCTAAAGAGAAAAACATTGTTATTACACATGGCACAGATACAATGGAGGAAACCGCAAAGTATCTTTCGAAACAGGTAACCAATAAAACTGTTGTGCTTACCGGTGCAATGGTACCATACAAATTTGGAAGCTCAGACGGCTTATTTAATTTAGGAAGCGCTCTTGCTTTTGTGCAAACACTTCCGGCGGGAGTATATATCGCCATGAATGGAAAATATTTTCATGCCGGCCAGGTGAGAAAAAACAAACAAAAGGGCATATTTGAAAATACAAATAGGGATGCCCGTGGTTGAAAGCCTTACGAAGAACAAGAAAAAATGAATTATAAATAAAACATACAAAATGGAACGAAGATCATTTATAAAGAACGCCGCTGCTATTTCAACAATAACTATTTTAAAGCCGGGTATTGTTTTTGGTTCCAGGGCGAATTCGGCAATCCGTATCGGGATTATCGGGTGTGGGAACCGTGGCACTGAAGTGATCTCCTCAATATCACGAAATACCAATACTAACATTATTGCAATGGCCGATCTTTTTGAAGATAAATTGCAAAATGTAACGCCTAAATTAAACCAGCTTAATACCACAAAAGGATTTTCTGCGATAAAGCAATCAAATATTTACCGGGGCTCAAAAGCATATCTTAAATTATTAGAAAATAAAGACGTAGATGCAGTACTGATCTCTGCGCCTGCGTATACCCATCCTGCGTTTTTAGAAGCGGCAGTTGCTGCCGGCAAACATGTTTATTGTGAAAAGCCTGCTGCTCCTGATGTGGAAGGATGCAGGAAGGTGCAACAGGTTGGCGAAAAACTGGGTGACAAACTAAGTGCTGTTATCGGTTTTCAAATTCGCTATGCAACTCCGTATGTTGAAATGGTGAAGCGGATTCAGCGTGGCGATATTGGAGATTTGATTAGTGTGCAGCTTTATTATTTTTCATCGGCCAATGAAATACATCAAGTAAAAAATGTTTCTGATGATGAATTCCGCATCCGCAATCATTATCATTTCCAGGCTTTATCTGGAGGAATACTGCTGGACCAGGGAATTCACATGCTTGATGTTTGTAACTGGGCGCTCAATGCGCATCCTGTTCATGCAAGCGGCACCGGCGGAAGTAAGGGAGGGCCCGGTGTTGGAGATACCTGGGATAATTACCAGGTGCTGTATCAATACCCCGGCGATATTAATATGAGCATTCATTCAACACAAATAGGCCCATACTTTGGTGATGTGTGTTGCAGGTTTATTGGAACAAAGGGCATTGCTGAGGCACATTATGGCGGCGGTGTATTTATTAACGGCGACAATGAGTGGGACTCAGGTATTGCTAAAACGGGAAGCGAACTTACGCCTCAGCAACAGGCTGCCGGTATTTTTCTCTCATCTCTTTATGATGCAGATGCAAACAAGGAGAAGGCTTTTATTAAAAGTATAGAGACAGGAAATTATATAAATGGTATTCTTCCCGGAGTTGAATCAACAGTTACTGCCCTTTTGGGAAGAGAGGCAGCGATGGCAAAAAAAGAAATGACGTGGGATGAAATTGTTTCTTCAAATGAAAGATTGGACCCGAAGCTTAACCTTGCGCAGTTTGATAGCTGATAAAGATTTCATTGCCAGACAGGATTGTCAACGTTTGGTTTTAATTATTTGCAGGCATAGTTTTCAAGGTTGACAACTTACTACGTTTTTCAAATATGCCCGCTTTAAAAATAAGGGTCCGCATTGCAGTTCTGTGCCCGGGTATTTTGTTGCAACCAATAATAATATTAAAACTAAAGAGCTGTGAAGTTTTATTGCAAATCTGCATACCTGTTTGCCGAAGGCATATAGCCTTTATTTATTAATATATGACCCAGCCTGTCGTAAAATTCAGGATCGGTTGGAGCAACACCTGCAAGCCCATCAACATACCTGTTATAAAGACTGAATAATGCAGCAATCAGTACGGTGTCATGCAATTCCAGGTCAGTTGCACCTTTGGATTTTGCACCTTCAACCATTTGCGGGGTAGCCTCTCTCCAGTTTACCCGCACTGCTTTAGCAATTGAATCTCAATTAACCTGTTCCTGTAAAGGGATACTTATTACTATAAAACAACCGTTACCCGGTGATGAATCTATTTCGAATTTGCCGGAAAATAATTCCGCACGTCTTTTCATATTTGCGATGCCTATACCTCCTTTAACAGTATCTACATTAAATCCGGCACCGTTATCTGAAACCCTCATTTTAAGTTTATTATCATAAATCAGTACGTCAACTTCAATTAAAGTGGCCTTTGCATATTTTAGAATATTTCTTAATTGCTCCTGCAATATCCTGTAAAGGTTCAGCTGAATTTCAAGGCTTAGCTTGTATTCCTTAACTGCATCATCAAAGTTCAGTACAATTTCTAATTTCTCGCCGATATTAAAAGTGCTAAACAATCGTCTGAATGCCTCTTCCATTGTTGAATTATCAAAAAATGCCGGTGCAAGTCGATGAGAAAGATTCCGTATCTCATCTGATGCCAGGGAAATATTTTCCCTGCACTGATTAAACAATGGCATTTTTGATGGTACTAATGACTCTTTAAGCATGCCAAGGAAGAGCTGGCTCGCGGCCAGTATCTGGCACACATTATCATGCAGTTCACCACCAATTTCGTAGCGCTCATCTTCCTGTGTTTTTATGATAGCCTTTATAATTTTATGCTCATAAAGATTTTTTTCAGTAACATCAATGGCAATCACTGACTGAAAGCTTTTATCATTTATAATTATTGGAGTGCGGTAAATCTCAACTTCAATAATTTCACCAGATTTTTTACTATGCCGGAATGTTCTTTTGAAAATCCGGTCATCAATATTCCGCTTTTTGAGAAGCTCTTTTACCATATTAATATCTTCTTCCTGTTGGATGTCCATAAGACTCATATTCAGAAATTCTTCCTCACTGTATCCATAGAGCTCCAGGGCAGCCTTATTGACTTGTACAAAACGGAATGTTTCCGGGTCAAACACCCACATCGGTTGTGGGCTTAAATAGAAAAGATCGCTATATCTTTTTTCTGATTCTTTAAGCTCTGAAATAGCTTTCTTTCGCTCTATAGCATATATAATGCTTTTGTAAAGCGTGGCTGCGTTCAGGTCATCTTTGAGTAAGTAATCCAAAATACCCTGTGATATTGATTTAATGCTAAAATCAATATCAGCGTACCCTGTTAAAATTATAATCGGGCACAATGAAGCTACCTTCAACATTTCAGTGATCAGATCCTGGCCACTTTTATCGGCTAATGTGAGATCTAACAAAATCACATCGAACGGGGCATCAGCAGCCGACAAAATTTCGGACGCCTCTTTAAAGCTACTGCCATGAATAATAACAGGAGCAAAAATTTGCTCGGTTAAAAAATCCTCGACCAAAGCAAAATCGCCAGGATTGTCCTCCATAACTAAAACCCTGTACGACTTTTTATCTTTTATCATAGGTACCATTTTTTGTGGTTGATTTTGCCGTAGCAGATTCTATTTATATAATGCCGTCACGATTTCTATGCCGTTCTGTATAATTGTTTTATTCATTTTTTAATTGCAAAATAGAAGGTACTTCCTTCCCCTTCTTCCGATTCTATCCAGATCCTGCCTCCGTAATGTTCAACGACCTTTTTACACACAGCCAGCCCAATTCCTGTGCCTTCATAAGTTTCATGCGAATGTAAACGGACAAAAATTTGGAATATCTTTTCAAATTTTTCTTTTTTAATGCCAATGCCGTTGTCTTCAATGCTGAATATCCATTCTTCCTCTTTTTCAATTGTGTTTATCCGAATCACCGGGTTGATTTCTTTTTTTCTGAACTTGATTGCGTTACTCAGAAGATTTTGCAAAAGACTGGCAATATCTGCCCTGTTAACAGCCAAAACAGGTAGTTCTTTTTTTACAATTATTTCAGCCTGGCTCTCTTCAATAAGCCGAAAAATATTCTGTTTCACGTCTTTCAATATATCGTCCAGGCTCACCAATTCCTTAGCCACATTCTGACGGGAGGTGCGGGATAATTCCAGTAAATCGTCAATCATCTTTTGCATCCGCTTACCACCCTCTAATGCAAAGTCGATATAGGTGTGTGCCTTTTCATCCAGTTCATTGTTATATTTGGCTTTTACCAGTCCCATAAAACTGGTCACCATCCGTAGGGGTTCTTTCAGATCGTGTGAGGCCACGTAGGCGAACTGCTCAAACTCGTTGCTCTTTTGTTGCAACTTGTCCAGCGCCTGTTGCAATGATTGTTGCTGTTTGTTCAATTCCTCCTTAAGCTGTTTTTCTTTATCTAAAGTTTCCTGTAAGCCATTAAACAAACCGGGTATCAGCGCTGCTAATAAAAAACTAAGGAAAATAAGATTAGTAGACACAGCCACCCATTCGCCCGCCGAATGATAGCGCTCATGCGCTAATGGAAAAATATTAAGAGATATAGCAACGGCAAATAAAAGGCAAATGAAAGTATTGAACCATGCCGGCCAAAATGTATATTTAGCTGGAAAAATAAGTATGCTGAAGATACAGGATGCCAGCAGGTAGATAAACCCGGGCCCGGATAATCCTATATAATATAAAAGTGCACAGCTGAATAAATATATGCAGGATATGAAGATGATTTTACGTACCCCCTGCCTGATACCGGGAACAAATGCCACCACCGTTATGCTCGCAACTGCCAGCAGATCTACAACTGCCAGGATGTACACGCCTGTGGCAAAAATCCAGTAAAGGCCGGGCAACAAAGCTATGAAGCATAAAGGCAAAAGGTAAATAATAGTTCCTGCAAACAAATTGTTGCGCCAATAAGCCAAATCCTTTACACTGTTGCCAGGACTGGCACAGTTATGTTTAACCCATGTGATATAAGTATTCCAATATTTCAGTTTAGTGTTGCTTTAACAGTGTAAAATAAAAAGTACTTCCTTTTCCTTCTTTTGACTCCACCCAAATTTTGCCTCCCAGGTTTTCAATAATTTTTTTAGTGAGAGCCAGTCCCATACCTGTTCCGGAAAATTCATCCTTGTTATGAAGCCGTTGAAAAAGTATAAAGATTTTATCGAAGTATTCCTCCCCGATTCCTATTCCATTATCGCTAACAGTAAATTGCCAGTGAGTTTTTAGTTCCCGGGCAGTAATTTGAATTTGGGATGAAGTATACTCTCGTGTATATTTCAAAGCGTTGCTCACCAGGTTTTGAAAAACCTGGCGCACGGGTGCTTTATAAGTTTTAAGGACCGGAAGCTCGCCAACCCCGATAACTGCGCTTTTCTCCCCGATCTGCTTTCGAAACAGGATTTGAATTTCTCTGACCAGTTCATTCAGATCGATATCTTCAAGCTTATCTTCCGTTTTGCCCACCCTGGAAAATTCCAGCAAGTCCAGGATAATCTGGCGCATACGTTTAGCACCATCAACTGCAAACCCGATATACTTTTTACCCTTATCATCGATAATATGTCCATATTTTTTTTCCAGCAGGGTGAGGAAACTGGTCACCATTCGCAGAGGCTCCTGCAAATCATGGGATGCTACGTACGCAAACTGCTCCAGTTCTGCATTAGATACGGCAAGTTCTTTCGCGTGTATCTGGATATTTTCATTCAATTCTTTCAAGCGGATCTCAGAAAGCTTGCTTTCTGTGACATCTTTGAAATAAACCGATAATCCGTTTCCGGAAGGATAAGCGCTTATTGCGTACCATTTATTCAAAGTTGGATAATAGTCTTCAAAATGAATTGACCGGTTATTTTCAACGACCAGGTGATAATTTTTGTAAGATTCCGAATCAATGCTATCTGAATATACCTGCCACAAATTATGGTCAAGTATTTCATTTTTGGGTTTCCCCATTACTTTTTCTGCCTGCTTATTCCAATAGGTAACGGTCCAGTTTTTATCCACAGCAAAGAAGGCATCCCCGATACTTTCGAGTATAGTATTTTTTTCATTAAGCGCTTCATTGACCGCGAGCTCAGCTCTTTTGCGTACATCAATATCCTGGAAACCACCATAGATTCTTACACATTTTCCACTTGCAGATTCTGATTCGCCAATGGCTCTTACCCACTTTTCATTTCCTTTTGCGGTAATAATCTGCAGTTCCACATCAAAAGAGAACCCTTTTTCAATTGCATCTTCTACTTTTTGAGTAATTAAATCCCTGCTTGTTCCTTCTTTAAAGAAATTAATCGCTGTTGGAAGATCCGGCAAAAAACCGGGTTCTGCTTCGTGAATTTCTTTTGTTATATCAGACCAGTAAAGGGTGCCCTTTATCAAGTTAACTTCCCAGTTCCCTATTCGCGCCAGCTTGCTGGCTTTATCTAATAGATTTTCCAGTTCTCTTTTCTTCGTAATATCCTGCATGGCTCCTACCATCTTTATTACTTTACCTTGTTCATCTCTTATTACAAAACCCTTATCAATCACATAAGCATAAGTCTGATCTGCTTTACGATAGCGGAACTCATCCACCCAACCTGTTCCGGTTCCATCAATCAATTCATAAATTCCTTTTACAACCCTATCAACATCTTCCGGATGAATGTAGTCTGTACAGGAACTTATATCCGTTTTTAGCTCCTGCCGGTTGTATCCAAAAATTGTTTGGAAACCTTCACCCCAGTAAATGCTCTCAGTAATTAAATCATATTCCCAAATGGCATCAAAAGTAGCTTTGGTTACGTTTATGAACCGATCATTACTTTCTTTTAACTGTAATTCAGCCTGTTTCCTTTCTGTAATATCAGTAATCATGGCTAAAGCGCCCTTATACTTTCCTTCTTCATCAAAAACGGGGTTTGTTGATATATTGACCCAAACGTGTTTCCCGTTTTTTGTAATAAAAGTGGAATCGTGAATTTCACTGATTCCCTGTCTTCTTCTTTCAATTTGTTCCAGCGAATTTGTCCTGGATTCATCATTCATAAAATGATAAATTTTTTCCCCCATTAGTTCTTCCGGAGAATACCCGATAATCTCGCACATTTTTTTATTAACAAAGTTTGTGTAATCATATTCATTGATCAGCCATATTCCCTCCTGCGCGGTGTCAATAATCCGGCGATAACGTTTTTCACTTTCTTCTATTTTTTTGAGTGATATCACTTGTTCGGTCAACGCATGCTGCAACTGCTTCGAAGTAGTGATAAGATTAATTTCTGCCTGTTTCTTATCGGTAATATCCAGGAGTATTCCGTCAAAAAACTCTTCGCCGGTTATTGCGTCTATCCCCAAAGAAATATTTTCTAAAAAGTATAGCGCGCTGCCATCTTTACATTTTAAAACACCTTCGTAGTTATTTAATCTTTTCTGATCTATTACATTATTGATGAAATCATTTCGCTCTCCGGGTGAAAAATAAAGTTCAGTTGTGTTGATCTCCAGCAACTCTTTTTGCGAATTATATTTAAGCATTTTTACAAATGCATCGTTACATTTTAACAGCACCCCGCTTGCAGTAGATTGGTAAAACCCTGCGAGGTTTTGCTCAAATAAAGTGCGATACCGTTGCTCACTGTTTTTTATTTGCACATCTGCTTCTTTCTGTTTGGTAATATCGTTGGATACAGCAATGATGCCTGCCAGCTTGTGATGCTCATCATATATTGGAGAGTCGGTAGCGAAAATCGGAAAAATGCGGCCGTCTTTTCGCTGCGCTATAAATTCCCCGGTCCAGGAATGGCCCTGCGACAACTCCTTCATAATCTCAACAGCCTGCTCTTTGGTTTGTTGTGCAGGGATAATGTCAACAACATTTTTACCGATTACTTCCGCGGCGGTCCAGCCATACATTTCTTCCGCCGTCCTGTTCCAGAAATTTATAATGCCATCCAGATCAGTTGTTACCACTGCCTGGCCAATGGTATTTAATAGTGCTGCTTTGAACGGGTTGCTTTCTTCAGTCTTTTTGTCTTTAGAAAATTTATGTTGTTTTTCCTGTTGTAAGATTTTTTCCGTGACATCAACAACAGAATGAATAATGCCGGTTATATTTTCGCTATTATCAGGAACAGGAGTATTATCAAAATCCCAGTACCTGGTTGTAAACTTATGAGAACCGCTAACAGGAATATTGTATTTCTGTGTAGCCATTGTATGTGGCTTACCACTATTCATTACTGTTAGCAGTGACTGGTGTAAATTGAAAACAGTATCAGAAGTTAACCACTCATGGTCATTCAGAAAAGTATCAAAAATACTTTTGCCAAGAAGGTCTTCTTCATTTTTGCCGGAGATTTTTAAATATGCTGAATTTACATCTGCAATGGTAAAATGAGGTGCATCTGGTAATAGTAACAAGGCTGGTAATGGGAATGCCTTAAATATTATCGGATATTGGGGTTTCAAAGCGCAGCAAGTTAGTACAATAACACAAGAACTGTAATTTTATTAGTTGCTTGTCTCCCCGGTTTAAAGCAGCAAACGTAAATAGACCAGGGTACGTCTTTATGTAATTAATTTGAAAGTTTGGAGGGACATATTAAAAACTAATAAAAACCATTGTTCGTCAAAGATGTAATTTGAGGCCTTGTAAATAATTTAGCAATTTAGCACTTCAACGATTCGGTTTTAAATTATTAATTTTGAAATTCATAAAACCGATGCTTTTAAACAACTTCTTTCATAATTCTTTACGAATAAATTTTTTTTATGGCTTCACAAAAAATTATTACCGTGTTTGGTGCCACGGGCGCGCAGGGAGGTGGATTGGCCCACTCTATTTTACATGATAAAAATCATGAATTTTCTGTTCGTGCGGTTACAAGAGATCCAAATTCAGATAAGGCGAAAGAACTTTCAAAACTCGGAGCGGAAGTAATTTTCGCTGATGTGGATGATGCCGCGGCTGTACAGCGGTCACTGAATGGGGCATATGGCGCTTATTTCGTAACCTTTTTCTGGGCGCATTACTCTCCTGAAAAAGAAAACGCAGAAGCCGCAATTTTTGCGCAGGCTGCTAAGAATGCGGGATTAAAACATGCCATATGGTCAACACTGGAAGATACCCGTGAATTCGTTCCACTCAGCGATAACCGAATGCCCACTCTCAATGTAAAATATAAAGTGCCTCACTTTGATGGCAAAGGAGAATCGGATAAGCTCTTTACCGAAGCGGGAGTTCCCACGACATTTTTACTGCCCTCTTTTTATTGGGAAAATTTCATCTATTTCGGATCGGGTCCGAAAAGAGGAGCCGATGGTAAACTCGCGCTTACCCTGCCCGTTGGTGATTCAAAAATAGCAGGTATCGCCGCAGAAGATATTGGAAAGTGCGCTTATGGTATTTTTAAAAAAGGGGAGGAACTGGTTGGTAAAAAGATCGGGGTTGCCGGTGAACAGTTAACTGGTCACCAGATGGCTGATGCATTAACCAGGGCATTGGGTGAAGAAGTGCTGTACAATAAAATACCGGCAGCCACCTATCGCAGCTTTGGCTTTCCCGGTGCAGAAGACCTTGGAAATATGTTCCAGTTTTATGATGAATTTGAAAAAGAGGTGAACAAAGTTCGGGATGTAGATTTTTCTAAACAATTAAATCCGGAACTCCAATCATTTGATCAATGGCTGGCAAAGAATGCGCAGAAAATACCACTTCAGTAGTTAAAGGGGTTTAGGAGGTTTAAAGAGTTTAGAG
>JBDTZL010000115.1:0-2444 GCA_040005125.1 Ginsengibacter sp. | reverse complement strand
CAGAGTTTGCCACGAATGACACGAATTTTCACGAATTAATACAGAAGAAAAACACGGATTACACAGATTAACACGGATTACGTGTATTTAATTTGTGTTAATTCGTGGCTAAGGGTTTCTGCTTTTTTTTAATCCGTGGAAATCTGTGTAATCCGTGGCTTAGGCTTCTGCTTTTCTCTAATCCGCGGAAATATGTGTAATCCATGACAAAAGATTTTAGGCATTTCATAATTCGTGGTAGATCCTGACACGAAGCATTAGACAAATATTCTTTTAGTCATATATTTTAATCATGCCATTACAGCATTAGATTTTTTAAGCTACTTTTGCAGCCTTTTATGAAACCCATCAGTGAAATATTTACTTTAATTAATGAGCCAAAGAATATAGTAATTACATTCCATCAAAAGCCAGATGCAGATGCTATGGGTTCAGGGCTTGCACTTTATCATTTCCTTAACCAGTTTGGCCATAGAGTTACCGTAATTTCTCCTACAAACTGGCCGGGCTTTTTAAACTGGATGCCGGGTGTTAAAAAAGTGCTGGATTTTGAAATGCAGAACGATAAAGCGAATTTGGTTTTAAAACAGGCAGAATGGATTTTCTGCCTTGATTTTAATGTACTAAACCGAACCAAAAAAATGGAGCCGGTCCTTTCCGCTTTTCCTGGTACAAAAATATTAATTGACCATCACCAACAGCCACAACTCGAAGCTTTTGATTACGGTATAAGCGATGAGAATAAAAGTTCTACTGCTGAAATGGTTTATGATTTTATTGTGGCAAGCGGGCATTCCTCAAAAATTAATAACGAAGTCGCTGAATGCTTATATGCGGGTGTAATGACCGATACCGGGTCATTCAGGTTCAATTCGACCTCATCGGGTGTTCACAGGATGATTGCTGACCTTAAGGATAAAGGCCTTCAGCATAGCCAGATTCATGAAAACCTGTTTGATAATTTTCTGGAAGGGCGTTTCCGGTTTTTTGGAAATATTTTATTGAACCGGATGGAGATTTTTTATGAATATAATACAGCGCTTATAGCCATTCCGCAGGCAGACCTTATTAAATACAATGTCAGGACAGGCGACACCGAGGGGCTTGTTAATTTTCCTCTTAGTATAAAAGGTATCAGGCTGGCTGCTGTTATCATCGACCGTGGAGATGAACGTAAAAGCTCTTTCAGAAGCAAGGAAGGTTTCGATGTAAATTCTTTTGCCAGAAAATATTTTAACGGGGGAGGGCATTTTAACGCGGCCGGTGGAAAAAACAATGAACCTTTAGAAGAAGTGATTCAAAAATTTAAGGAAGCTATTAAAGAAAATAAAACCCAATTAACAAGTTAACCAATAAACCAATAAAATCAATTAACATAACAATAAAAAAAAATAAAACATGAGTAAATCACTTAGCCTGGCAGCGTTATCGGTAGCAATATTGGCTGTAGGTTGTACAGATCAAAGATTCAAAAAAGCGAAGGATGGATCAGAGTATAAAATTATCCGCAATGAAAATGCCGCAAAAGCTATTAAAGGAAATTTTATAGAATTAAACATTGTAGCCAAATATAAAGATAGCGTGCTTTTTAGTAGTGTCGAAAGCAGTGCTCCAAGGTTTATTCCTTATGATACCGCATCATTACCTCCCTTTTATAAACAGGTGTACGAAGGAGACAGCCTGGTTATAAGACAATCAACAGATTCAATTATGAAAGCCGGTCAGGGCGCTCCCTGGATGCAAAAAGGCCAATACATATTTCAAAGTTTTAAAGTAGTAAAAATATTTAATAATAAAGAGTCGGCTGATAGCGTGGCTAAAACATTTGAGGCCACCGCAAGGATAAAGGCATATAAAAAGGCTTCGGAAAATATTGAAAAAGAGATCGCTAAAAATGCAGACCTGGCAAAACAGGATGATAAAATAATAACAGATTATCTTACTAAAAATAACATCAAGGCAAATAAAACGCCCTGGGGAACTTATGTTTCCATTACAACTCCCGGAACCGGGCCAAATCTCACTGAAAATGATGTTGCTGTTATAAATTATACCGGCAAAACATTCAAGGACACCACATTTGATTCTAACACTGATAAAAAGTTCAACCATGTAGAGCCTCTTGATGTCGATATGGGTGAATTCCGATTGATACCAGGCTGGCTTGACGGACTGAAACTAATGCAAAAAGGAAGCAAAGGAAAATTGATCATTCCTTCTTATTTAGCCTACGGCAAAAATGGCGCTCCTCCAAAAATAGCGCCTGATGAAAACCTGGTTTTTGACATAGAAGTTACCGATGTGCTTACACAGGATCAATTTCAAAAAGAAAGGGAAGCAAAACAAAAAATGATGCAAATGCAGCAACAAATGATGCAGCAGCAAATGCAACAACAACGCCAGCATCCGCAACAACCTCCGGCCGAGCCGAAAAAATAATTTTT
>JBDTZL010000386.1:0-26704 GCA_040005125.1 Ginsengibacter sp. | reverse complement strand
CAAACATCATTTTGCCATGGTGGATGAGGTAGATAGTGTATTGATCGATGATGCAAGGACGCCATTGATAATTTCAGGGCCCGTACCTCGCGGAGACCAGCAGGAATTTGACCAGATGAAGCCCCGTGTTGAAAGAATTGTAGAAGCCCAGAAAAAAGTTACCAATGGTTTTTTAATCGATGCAAAGAAAAAAATTGCTGATGGAAATGATGATCCGAAAGATGGTGGGCTCTCATTGTTTCGTTCACATCGCGGGCTTCCAAAAAACAGCGCGCTTATTAAATATTTAAGTGAGCCGGGTATGCGGGTTAAACTTCAGAAAACTGAAAATTATTATCTCGCCGACCAGCAAAAAAATATGCCTAAGGTGGATGAAGAATTGTATTTCCATATTGATGAAAAAAATAACCAGGTAGAGCTTACCGATAAGGGAATTACTTTGATAACAAAATCCGGAGAAGATCCGGAATTTTTTATCCTTCCCGATATAGGCGTAAAGCTTGCAGAAATTGATAAAGGTGAATTATCAGCCGATGAAAAGCTTCATCAGAAAGAAATACTGCTCAATGAATATTCTGTAAAAGCCGACAGGATACATACTGTTCAGCAACTATTAAAGGCGTATACACTTTTTGAAAATGATGTGGAATATGTGGTAATGGAGGGGCAGGTAAAAATTGTGGATGAACAAACAGGCCGTATCCTTGATGGCCGCAGGTATTCCGATGGCTTGCACCAGGCAATAGAAGCGAAAGAGAATGTAAAAATTGAAAGTGCCACGCAAACGTATGCCACCATTACCCTGCAGAATTATTTCAGGATGTATCACAAGCTTGCAGGGATGACGGGTACTGCTGAAACTGAGGCCGCAGAGTTCTGGGATATTTATAAACTCGATGTGGTTTCTATCCCCACCAATGTACAGGTCATACGACAGGATACGCAGGACCTTGTTTATAAAACAAAGCGCGAAAAATTAAAAGCGGTGATTGAAGAAGTAGAAAAAATGCGCGCTTTGGGAAGGCCTATACTTGTTGGTACTACTTCTGTGGAAGTAAGTGAATTACTGAGTAGAATGATGAAGCAAAAAGGCTTACCACACAATGTGCTCAATGCAAAGCAACATGCAAAGGAAGCCCAGGTTGTAGCAGAAGCGGGCCTTACCGGCGCCGTCACCATTGCCACGAATATGGCCGGCCGCGGTACCGATATTAAACTTGGCCCCGGCGTTAAAGAAGCAGGCGGCCTTGCAATATTAGGAACTGAAAGACATGAGAGCCGTCGTGTGGACAGGCAGTTGCGGGGACGTGCAGGCAGGCAGGGCGATCCCGGAACTTCACAATTTTTTGTGTCGCTTGAAGATGATCTCATGCGCATGTTTGGCAGTGAAAGAATTGCATCTTTGATGGACAGGATGGGTTATAAGGAAGGCGAAGTAATACAGCACAGCATGATCTCGAAAAGTATCGAGCGCGCCCAAAAGAAAGTGGAAGAAAATAACTTCGGCATAAGAAAAAGATTACTGGAGTATGATGATGTAATGAACAAGCAGCGTACCGTAATTTACGGGAGGCGTAACCATGCTTTATTTGGAGAAAGGCTTGCCCTTGATTTGGACAATGCATTCTATTCAGTGGCAGAAGGCCTTATCATTACCTTCAAAGAAATTAATAACCATGAGGAATTTAAGCTGGAGGTAATCCTGAATTTTGGTATTGATACAACTATTACTGCAGAGGAATTGGATAAAGAAGATGTGCATTTGCTTTCAAACAGGCTCTATCATGAGGCGAAAAATCATTACAACCAGAAGAACCAACTGATGAATGAGCACACGCTTCCTGTAATAAAAAATATTAGAAGGGACCAGGGGGCGCATATTGAAAACGTGGCAGTGCCTTTTACCGATGGTAAAAAAGCTATGCAGGCTGTTGCCAACCTTGACAAAACCATCGAGACCAATGGCGCAGAGCTTTCCAATGCACTGGAACGCAATATTACATTGGCTTTGATAGATGATTCCTGGAAAGAACATCTTCGTGCAATGGACGACCTGAGGCATAGTGTACAAACTGCCGGCTATGAACAAAAAGATCCGCTGGTAATTTATAAGATCGAGGCATTCAATGCATTTAAGCAAATGGATGACCAGGTAAATAAAGACATTGTAAGTTTTCTTTGCCATTGCAGCATCCCGGTAGAACAAAGCCAGAGTGGAAGGATACACGAGGAGAGAAAAAAGAAAACTGATATGAGTAAGATGCGCCAGCGCAAAGAGGAATTTGCAGGCGCGGGCGGCCCCGAATATCTTTCACAGGAAAACGATTATATAGATCCATCAGAGAATATCAAACAGGAACCTATTAAAGTGGGCCCTAAAATTGGCAGAAATGATCCTTGCCCATGCGGCAGCGGAAAGAAATATAAGCAATGCCACGGGAAGGAAGCCTGATCATGAGAATAAAAAGATATTTCATAGCCCTTGAGATTTGTTTTTTTTCATTAAGTGGTTGTGTGCCTGGTACGGGAAATGATACTTATGTCAATAAAAACATTAAACCATTAGTGATAAAAGGAATAGTTCTTAATAAATATAAAGAAGAAACCGGATGTTTTGGAGCTATAATAATTAAGCAGAATAATTCTATGGACACATTGCGTAACATATTTTATTGCGCTGTTAAAGAAGAAGACATTTGGAGTTATATTTTACCAAATGATAGCTTATATAAAGAAAAAGGACGCCTCGTAGCAGAAGTGGTAAGAAACGGTAACAGGGCAGAATTTACTTTTCCTAGCCGTGATTAATGATCTCATGCACAAAGTAATGCTTACAAACGAATGTCCTAAAATTCGTAGAAATAATCGAGCGGGGTCATGAAACAAATATTAATAATAGTTCTAATCCTGGCTGGCATTTCTTCACACTCCCAGTCACGAAAATTGTCTGCTTGTGAGAACAGGATAGATCAGCTATATGCAAGTCAAAAACTTCACTTAATCTTTTGCAGTTATTATTTTGAACGGGTAAATAAATTTTCCGGTGCAGATGCAATATTAGGTTATCTGGCATTCTATAGAGATACAACGAATGCCGCGATTGTAAAGAAACAGGATGATGCCATTATAAATAATTTGAAAAAAAGAATTTGCCACAAAGATGCCAGCCTGGTTACTGAAATGAAAAAATGGTGTGAGGTATCAGAGAAAGTTGCAAAAATGAGGGCAGAAACAAACTTTACCCTCGAAGGGTATATGGAATTGTTAGATGAATACAGGTATACCAGGCCCGTTATAAGCTCATATTTTAAAAATGGCAGAACAGTCGCCAGCCTGTCGACCAATGAAATGGAATGGATTTACTTTAGTTCTATCAGTGTCATCAAATCATTAAAAATTTTAGAACAAAACAGGTTTTTCAGGAAAATGAAAACCTGGAAATTTATATAGATGCTTATAACCGCGTAAGTGTCTCACTCTTAGCGCAAAAAGAAGGTAAGGCCCTGGTTTCTCAACGGGTATCAGCCAGTTGCCATAACATCTTTTTACAAAATTATTTTTTATTCCTACAATAATAATAATAATACTGTAGTTAATAAGGGATGAAATGCGTCAATAAGCAAATTGAGGAATTACCACTTATTAACTTAACAATACCACAATTTCTCGCTTTAGCAATCGAAACATCAAAATTATTGGGATGGGTTTTTGGTAATATAAATACGGCAGGATTTAGAGCATATACAAACAATGGCTTCTCTTCATGGAATGCAGAAATCAAGTTAGAAATTAATAGCGGCCTGGCAATCCTTCAAAGCGAATCCAGGGGAGATGCCGTCACAGATGTGCAGGAAAACAAGAAAAACCTGCAAAGTTTTATTTCAACGTTTAATCGGTTAAAAAGATCATTATCGTTTGAAATACTTGCGCCCGGATATGAAAAAATAAAATCGAATTTTTGTTTAAATTAAAAGTGATTTTCTTCAAAACTCCGGGCAGTATCCCGCCAACCGAAATCAGAGAGCGAAAATTAAAAATGCACTCACAATTTGAGCAATTCATTTATTCTTACGAATTGATACCCGTGATTTTTCAGATGCCGTATTAAAGCCGGTAAATGATATAAAATTTATCTGTCCTTCCGGGATCTGTACCAATATGCAGGAGTAAAATAAATCCATTTAAACCATTCGTTGATTTGTGTTCGTATTGCAAAATCGAATTCATTATTGTATCCCTGTTTACATATTTATTGCCCATTGCGCATTTGTTACGAATCAGTATTGCTGCAAGTGGGATATTTTATAACTATCAGCCCTGGAACTGCAGCCTGGCTTTGCTTTGTTGATGAAGGTAAGAACTTTTGCCGGGCTTTATTCCTCATGCCCGAACCTTAGCTGATCGAAACACATAACTGATGTTTCAATGTCCGGCTCCGCTTACAGCACTTTTGTTAACGGCAGTTTGTTTAGGTACCTTATTTTATAATACTTTTTAAGTATACAATCAAAAGTAATAGTATAGTAGCTGAAATTTCATAACTAAATTTTTTTGAGGTAAAATGCAATTGCCACTAACTCAAACTTAACGAAATTATACCGCCAAGTATTAACACACTTGCAATGACCCTTCTTTTACCATCTTCTTCATTAAATACTCTTGAACCCATAAATACCCCCAGCAGGATGCTTGTTTCCCTTGCCGGCGCCACAACTGTTAACGGTGCATATTTCAACGCTTCTAAAACCAATATATAAGCAGCAGGGCTTAATAAAGCAATGGCAATGATGATCCATTTATGCACCTTTATTTCCCGTTTCAATTCTTCTTTGTGCGGCAGGACGAACGGCAAAAGCAAAACGGCGCTAAAAAGATTTGTAGCAAGTGTGAGTATTAAAGGAGATACTGCATATCTTTTTACGGCAACCGCATCGTTAAAAGTGTATAGGGCAATGAACATGCCGGTAAGCACTCCGTAAGTAATGCCTGTCATTATTTTGCGGTTGTTTTCCTTTTTAAAACTTAACCCGGTTATAATTAACACACCTGCAATGATTAAGAACAAGCCAACTACTGAACTTAGCTTTAATTGTTCGTGTAGAAATAAAATAGCAGCTATAAATGAAACCAGCGGTGCTGATCCCCGGGCAAGCGGGTATACCACTGAAAGATCGGCGCTTCTGTAACCCTTTTGCAGTAAGATAAAATAGCCGAGATGCAGCACAGCGCTGCTTAAAGAAAACCACAACAGTGGCTGTAAATAAATAGTATAACCCTGATTTGTTTGAAAGAATAAAAAAGGCAAATACAAAATATTACTTGCGACATACTGAAGCCAGATGAAAGGAGTTTTACCTTTTGTTTTTTTTGCAAGTAGATTCCATGAAGCATGAAGAACAGCAGCGGTGAGTACCAGAACCAGAACGTATAAACTCATATAAGTTTAAATATGAAATGCACTGTTATAATGTGGTTGCAAAATAATTATCATTTTTCAGAAGAGTTTAATTTTTGGTTGCCGCTGAAATTTTAATTTGCGTCAAAACTAATAAAAGAATTATAGGACAGAAGAAAATCATTATCAAAACGATGTCAGAATTAAAATTTACTTTTAAAAACTTGCATAATTAAATTCTAAAAGTTTGAATATCAACTCTTACATAGATCATACAATCTTAAAACCTACCACAACATTAGTTGAGGTTGAAAAGATTTGTGCGGAAGCGATACAATATCAATTTGCTGCTGTATGCATTCCTCCCTTGTATGTAAAAAAAGTTAAAGAAATTTTAAGAGATTCTCCTGTTAAGGTAGCTACGGTTATTGGGTTTCCCTTCGGCTATGAAGCCATCGAAGCAAAAGTTGCGGAAATTGTTTTGGCGATAGTTGACGGAGCAGATGAACTTGATATGGTTGTTAATATCTCAGCCATAAAAAACAATGACTGGAATTTTATTGCCAGTGAAATTAATACAATACTGCCCATTATAAAAAGTAAAAATAAAATAATAAAAGTGATCATTGAAAGCGGGATTTTGACTGATGATGAGATTGTAAAATGTTGCGATATATACAGCGCTGCGGGTGTTGATTTTGTTAAAACATCCACCGGTTATGCTGAAAAAGGTGCTTCTGTTTACGCCGTAAAACTTATGAGAGCTCACCTGGCAGATCATGTTAAGATTAAAGCAAGCGGCGGAATAAAAACATACCTGCTTGCAAAAGAACTGATAGAAGCTGGAGCAACAAGGCTTGGATGCAGCCGTAGTGTAGAAATTGTAAAAGAAAGCCAGCATTAAAATATGAGCTTTTTGGGTGAAAAATCTTAAATTATTCTCAAATACTTCTCAGATTTGAAGCTATCTTGGTGGAGGCATGAAGGGGAGCAGGCATTTGGAATTTTTCTTCGTAAGATAGTTCCCTCTCCTTCAGGAGAGGGGTTGGGGTGAGGCTCAGAAAGTTGAAGGTTTCAGGTCTTCGTGGTAAATTAACTCCCTCTCTTTTTGGAGAGATCCTCGCCGGAGTTTAGCCTGTCTGGAGTAAATCCAACGGTCGAAGAAGCCTGTCCTGAGCTTGTCGATTTCGGTGACTTACAACCAAACTTGTTAAATCTTCATCGGTATATTGTTCAGCAGTTATTTTTATGTGGTATTATTTTTGCCTTAACCCTATGTATACAAATATGAAGCTTTCGTTTATTTTAATTTTCCTTTTTTTTAGTTCTCATTCAATTGCCCAGCTTAAGGATACTTCTGTTACAAACAAAGTAGTGATATACCAGGATTATCGATTGGCTGTTTTAGCAAGGAAAGAAGCAGATATTAATACTGCGATTCTGAAAGCCGGGGCCAGGATCGGTAAAGGGTTCAGGTTAATGATATTAAACACCGATGACCGGGAATACGCCATGAGGATCAGGGGTGAGCTTTTGCAAAAATATCCTGATCAAAAAACCTATATGTGGTTTGCAAATCCATATATCAAGATAAAATTTGGAAATTTTAAAACCAAGGAGGAAGCAGATCCTTATAAAAAACAAATTAGTAAAATCCTCAATGGCGCCGCAATTTATTACCTGCCGGAAAATATTGAAGTAAAACCCGATAAAGACTTCAACCCGGATTCCATTAATTAACTCCGTTATTGGTGTTGGATTCTAATTAAGATTACCAACTGCACAAAATAAAATATTTTGCGGCCTTTAATTCTTGTAGCCTGTCCACAGCCAGGCAGGTTCGCCTTAATCGGATAGCTATCGGAACGTGTAATAAATATTAATAAATATTCGGTAACTTTTCGATCAGCAAAATAAGAGGGCTGGGTTTTTTGACGTTGCCTCTTAACTTTTTGGTGGTGTGAGCTTCAAAAAATCTTCGAATGATAAAAGACAAAATAAAAGAATTAGCAGCGAAATATGCAGATGAATTTATTGAAATACGCCATTACCTGCATGCAAGGCCGGAGCTTAGCTTCCATGAATTTGAAACATCAAAATATATTCAACAAAAATTATCTGACTGGAACATTGGTTACCAGGTGATGGCAATAACAGGCGTCGTTGGAATTATTAAAGGAAAGAATACGGACAATAAAATTATTGCACTCCGTGCAGATATGGATGCGCTGCCGATTACAGAGCTGAATGAAATCGATTATCGCTCAAAAAACACGGGAGTAATGCATGCTTGCGGCCACGACGTGCATACGACCTGTCTGTTGGGTGCAGCAAAAATTTTGAATGAATTAAAAGACGAATGGGCGGGGACTGTAAAATTAATTTTTCAACCCGGTGAAGAAAAAAACCCAGGCGGAGCAAGCCTTTTGATTAAGGAAGGTGTACTCGAGAACCCCGCTCCCGATGCCATTTTTGCTTTACACGTTCATCCGGGTTTACCGGTTGGTAAGTTAAGCTTCCGCAGCGGAATGGTTATGGCCAGTGCTGATGAAATTTATATTTCTGTTAAGGGAAAAGGCGGCCATGCTGCTGCCCCTCATCTCACTGCAGATACTATTCTTATAGCATCGCAGCTTGTTGTTAACCTGCAGCAGGTTGTAAGCAGGATGAACGATCCCTTTAACCCAACCGTATTATCGATAACTTCTGTACAGGGGGGAAATACTACCAATGTTATTCCTTCGGAAGTTAAGCTTATGGGCACATTCAGGGCGATGAACGAAGCCTGGAGATTTACAGCGCACAATCTTATAAAAAAAATATGTAAAAACACAGCCGAAGCCGGAGGCGCCGAAATTGATGTTCACATCGATATCGGGTATCCTTTTGTTACCAATGATGAACAACTAACCCTTATGGCTAAACGCAAATCTGCGGAATTTGCCGGTACAGAAAATATTGAAGAAACAGAAATGCGTATGGGCGCGGAAGATTTTGCATTTTATTCGCACAGGATACCTGCGTGTTTTTTCAGGCTTGGTGTTGGAAATAAAGAAAAAAATATTATCTCGGGTGTGCATACACCTACCTTTAATATTGATGAAGCTGCTATTGAAAATGGCATGGGTATTATGGCGTGGCTTGCGGCATCTGCATCAATTACTTGAATTCATTACATTAAGTACCTTTACCGACCACCAAATAAAAAAACAGCAGCTTTTTACTGCTGCAGGTTTCAATATAGAGTATGCAAAAAAATCTTCGAAAGCAGGAGGCGCTTGATTATCATTCGAGAGGAAGACCCGGCAAAATAGAAGTAATTCCTACAAAAGCCACCAAAACGCAAAGAGACCTTTCACTTGCCTATTCACCCGGCGTAGCGGTTCCATGCCTGGAGATCCATGAAAATCCGGAAAGTGTTTATAAATATACAGCCAAGGGGAACCTGGTTGGTGTTATAAGCAATGGCACGGCTGTTTTGGGGTTAGGTGATATTGGTCCATCGGCAAGCAAACCGGTAATGGAAGGTAAAGGTGTGCTATTTAAGATCTTTGCCGATATTGATGTTTTTGATATCGAGATCAATGAAAAGGATCCTGAAAAATTTGTAGAAATTGTTGCGGCATTGGAGCCAACTTTTGGAGGCATTAATTTGGAAGATCTAAAAGCTCCTGAATGCTTTTACATTGAAAAAATGCTGAAAGAGAGATTACAGATCCCTGTGATGCATGATGATCAGCACGGCACAGCAATTATCAGCTCTGCGGCATTGTTGAATGCGCTGGAAATTCAACGAAAAAAAATAGACAAGGTAAAATTTGTAGTAAATGGTGCAGGCGCCGCAGCTATGGCTTGTGTACAGCTTTATGAGGCGCTGGGAGCTAAAGCTTCCAATTTCATTATGTTTGACAGGTCAGGTGTAATACATCCTGAAAGAACAGGGCTTGATGAAACAAAATTGAGATTTGCAAATGCAAAAAACCCCGCTTTAACACTTTCAGAAGCAATAAAGGATGCAGACGTGTTTATTGGCCTTAGCGTAGGCAATGTTGTTACACCCGAGATGGTGAAAAGCATGCCAAAAAACCCAATCGTTTTCGCGATGGCCAATCCTGATCCTGAAATAGATTACGATCAGGCTATTGCCGTAAGAAAAGACATTATCATGGCAACGGGAAGAAGCGATTTTCCTAACCAGGTAAATAATGTCCTGGGCTTTCCCTATATTTTTCGTGGCGCCCTCGACGTGAGGGCTACTCAAATTAATGAGGCTATGAAACTGGCGGCGGTAAAGGCGTTGGCGGAACTTGCAAAATCTCCTGTTCCTGATATTGTGATGATAGCATATAATGAAAAAAATATGGTTTTCGGCCCAAATTATATAATACCCAAACCACTGGACAACCGGCTTCTTTCAACAGTGGCTCCGGCAGTGGCAAAGGCGGCTATGGACAGCGGTGTTGCAAGAGAACCAATTACCGACTGGAGTGCATATACCGATAAATTAAATGAAAGGCTTGGTATTGATAACCAGTTATTCAGGGTAATAGGAAACAAAGCACGAAAAAATCCAAAAAAGGTAGTATTTGCAGAAGCTGAAAACCAAAAAATATTGAAGACCGCACAAATTGTATTGGACGAAGGTTACGCATACCCGATACTGTTAGGCGACCCAAAAATAATTAAGCGGATTGCATCAGAAAACGGAATTGATCTTGAAGGAATTCCTATTATTGATCCCAAGAGCGATGAAGCAGAAGAAAGAAGATCTGTTTATTGCGACTTATTTTTTGCGAAACGGCAACGCAAGGGATTTAATTATTATGAGTCAAAAAAAATAATGAAAGACCGTTTATATTTTGGCTGTATGATGGTTGAAACCGGGGATGCCGATGCTATGATATCCGGGCTCTCGAAGAATTATCCGGATACTATTCGCCCTGCGTTACAAATCATTGGGCTTGAGGAGGGATCAAAAAAAGTAGCCGGGATGTATATCATGATGACCAAAAAGGGGCCCTTATTTCTCGCAGATACAACCGTAAATTTCAACCCAACGGCCGAGGAGCTTGCGGATATAACCTTAATGGTTGCCAAAGAAGTGAGGAATTTTGGCATTACGCCGTGCATTGCTATGATAAGCTACTCTAATTTTGGAAGCAGCGATTCCCCGGAAGCCAAGCTGGTTGCCAATGCAAGAGAAATTGTAAAACAAAAAGAACCTTCGCTTGTGGTTGATGGTGAGGTGCAGGCAAATATTGCATTCAATAAGGAAGTTCTGAAAGACAATTACCCATTCAGTGAACTGGTGAATAATGATGTAAATGTGCTTATTTTTCCTAACCTTGCCGCTGGTAATGTGGCCTACAACCTTCTCCAGGAAGTTGGCGGAGCAGATGCCATTGGCCCGATATTACTGGGCCTGGATAAACCGGTGCATATTCTTCAGCTTGGCAGCCAGGTGCGAAGTATATTTAATATGGTTTTGATTGCGGTAATAGACGCACAGATAAAATGTACAAATAAAAAGCAAAGGGAAGAATCGTCTTCCGGCAGATGGAGAAAATTAAAAAAGAGTACTCCCGAAGTGTAATGTCAAAAAATTTTATAGCAAAAATCTGAACCGGGCGCTCATAAAATTTATTATAGAACGAGCAAAGGAATTTTTGATGACAGAAAACAAAAGGCCTTTAAAATTAAACAGGTATTTATGAAATTATTTTCCATGACTGGCAGTTATCTGTTAATGATCAAAGGGATGTTCACCAAGCCTGAAAATGTTAAAATGTACTGGAAGGAATTAATGCACCAGTCAGCGGAAATTGGTATGGGATCATTAGGCATCGTTGCGGTCATCTCTGTTTTCATGGGTGCGGTAAGTGCTGTTCAAACTGCTTACCAGCTTACAAGCCCGATACTGCCAAAAGAAACCATTGCCGTGATTGTGCGTGATACAGTGATCCTGGAATTTGCACCTACTCTTGTATGCATCGTGCTGGCAGGAGTTATTGGGAGTAAAATTGCCGGCGAATTGGGCAATATGCGGGTGAGTGAGCAGATTGACGCACTTGAAATTATGGGAATTAATACCAAATCTTTTCTTGTAGCACCAAAAATACTTGCGGCGCTTATAACCATCCCCCTGCTTGTAATACTTGCGATGGTATTAGGAATCTTTGGTGGAAGATTGGCGGGCAGCCTCGGTGGGATCCTTTCTACCGACACCTATGACAGGGGGTTGATCCAGGCTTTTATTCCAAAAAATGTATGGTTCGCTCTTGCTAAAGCCTATACTTTTGCCTTTATAATAAGCAGCGTTTCATCTTTTTACGGGTATAATGTAAAGGGAGGCGCCCTCGAAATAGGAAGGGCCAGCACTACGGCGGTAATCACTAGTTGTATTCTTATTTTATTTGCTGATTATATACTTGCATCTTTTTTGTTGTAATAAAGCGCCAATGAAATTGATAAGACGCAGAAAGAGGGGGTACCTTGTAAAATAAAATTTGGTGAACAATGATAGTATGGGCATAATGGTTAAAATTTCATCAATAGTATAATTTTGACTCCATAACATATAATTCAATTCACTATGATAGAAATAAAAAACGTAAGTAAAGGTTTTGGAGACAAGGAGGTTCTGAAAAATGTAAGTGCAGTAATGGAAACCGGCAAGACCAATCTTATTATTGGTACCAGCGGAAGTGGTAAAACGGTATTACAAAAATGTATGGTAGGCCTTTTTGAAGTGGACACCGGTGATATGATATTTGATGGAAAAGACTTAACCACGATGCCACAGGATGAACGGAAAGAGTTGCGTCAACAGATAGGAATGCTTTTCCAGGGCTCTGCACTTTTTGATAGTATGACCGTTGAACAAAATGTGAAATTCCCGCTGGATATGTTTACCAAATGGAGTCATGCAAAAAAAATCGAAAGAGTAAATGATGTTCTTGAAAGAGTAAACTTAAAAGACACCAATAAAAAATTTCCTGCTGAAATAAGTGGTGGTATGAAAAAAAGAGTAGGTATTGCGAGAGCAATTGTTCTAAACCCTAAATACCTGTTTTGCGATGAGCCCAACTCCGGCCTGGATCCGCAAACATCTATGGTGATTGATAAATTAATTCATGAAATCACTATAGAAAATAATATTACGACTGTCATAAATACTCATGATATGAATAGTGTAATGGAAATTGGTGAAAATATCCTTTATCTCTATAATGGAAAAAAAGAATGGGAAGGAACCAACAAAGAAATCATTTTCAATAAAAATGAAAAATTAAACGAGTTCATATTTGCCTCCGAATTTTTGAGAGATGCGAAAGATATGAGAATGCTTGAAGAAAAAGGTATTATTGATAATGATAGAAACATGGAGGAGATCCTGCGTGATTCAGGTGCTAACCTTGTAATTGATGAAGCGGATCAAATTAAACCTGATGAAAAGGGATGATTTATAAAAGAGTTTGCGATACGAAGATTTCTATCAGGTAATTGCAACAATTGTGTAATGCCTGTAATTTCAATACTGATTTTATACCTATTTTTATTTTCAATATTTATTTATGGAGAAAAATTTATTGATCTCTTTTTTAATATTGTTTTTCTCTGCATGTGCAGTTGACCCGCATGGGAGTAAAGAGGTGCTAAAAAAAATGCATGACCGGTATGCAGGAAAATGGTACAAAACATTCTCATTTAATCAAACAACCGGGGTGTACCGCAACGATAGTTTAAAGCAAACAGAAACCTGGTATGAGAATATTAAGTTCCCAAACGACTTTCGCATTGATTTTGGAAATCCCGACAGCGGCAATGCAGTTATTTTTAGAAATGATTCATCTTATTTTTTTCAGAGGGGGCAAATAGCACAGGCAAAGCCTTATGAAGATGATCTTTTGTTTTTATTAGGGGGCATGTATTTTTACCAGTTCGATGAGGTAACGGCAAAAATGAAACTGTATGGTTACAACCTTGATAAATTTCATGAAGATACCTGGAAAGGAAAAACTGTTTATGTGATTGGTGCCGGCAAAGACGAAGATTCAGTAAACCAGTTGTGGGTAGAAAAGGAAAATTACAGCCCCGTTAGAATGATCAAATATGAGAATAAAACTAAAGAAGAAGCATTCTTTGAAAATCATGTAAAATTAGGAGGGGGCTTTACTGAAACCCTGGTACATTTTTTTATAAATGATAAACTGGTTCAGGTTGAAAAATACCATGACCTTGAATCAGATGTAGAAATCAATCCTGCCATTTTTGATCCGGTAAGTTTTATCAAATTGAAGTTGTAAATACTTAAAATGCTGATTGGGAATTCTGTTGGTTCCCAACATCCTGGTAAATTGCTTGCGGAAGTACCTGGTGGTTGAAGGAAATAATCAATTTAATTGTGATTATTTAATAACCTGGAATTTTCCTGATTCGACAATATTTCCCTTGCCATCGCGTAGCTGAAAAATATAGACACCACGATAAAAATCGGTAAGAGAAACGGTTATTTTTTCCTCAGTGGGTCTAAGATCAATTACTTTTTTACCGATAAAGTTGAAAATGAGAAGGCTATACGATTTGTCGTATGCTTTTTGAAATTCAAAATTTATGAAGCTTACGGCAGGGTTGGGATAAAATTTAACAGTCCTCACTTCGCTATCGCCGGTAAAGGCTGACCTAACCTGTGCAAAGCTGCTGAAATGAAAACCGGCAATAATAAGGAATATGTAAAAAATTCTTTTCAATATAAAAAAAGTATAATTATTGTGTTTAAAGTTACAACTTTTATAATTGGATCAAAATTTAGCTATTTAATTTATAATAAATTTCATGAAAATCGATCGGCAATACAGATAAACGTAAATTTCTTGTATTTGTTGCCTGCAAGGCAAAATAAAAGAATTTCCTAATTAAATGGTTGACGGGTAGTTAATTAAGTAGCCTCAGGCAATTTTCAATTGCTTCATAGTCTGGTTCCCCTGAGGCATTTTCCAGTACTTCTGTATATCTTATTCTGCCTTCCCGGTCAATAACAAATGCACTTCGCTTGCTTACACCCTTCATGTCCATGGAAAAAATTTCATAAAGGCAGCCATATTTTTCTGAAACAGTTTTATTAAAATCGCTTAAAAGAAGAAAATTAAGTTTTTGATCTTCTTTAAATTTTGCAAGGGTTTGGGGTGAATCAACAGATATTGCCAATATTGTAGCCTTAGTGTTATTATAAAAACCAATGTTGTCTCTTATATTACAAAGTTCTTTTGTGCAAACACTGGTAAAAGCAAGCGGAAAAAATAACAGTACGACAGTTTTGTGTTTGTAATCACCCAGCGATACCTTTTCTCTATCTGAACTGTACAAGCTAAAATCAGGAGCTATTGAGCCAACTTCAATTTTCATAATTATTTATTTTTTGTCGTGCAAAAATATATAATTCATTCCCCCTCAAAAGAGGTAATTAGAATCCTGCAAATGGCCGGTGGAGACAGGCCACACATCAGCGCCGGTCGGATCTCCCACCGACCGAAATGAGGAATTTAGAATGCGCCGCTAAAATCGCTCTGGATTAAGTTTATTTATTTAAAACGAGTGAAAAATACAAGAATCATAAATTTGAAATTGCTCATATTCCCGGCGACCATTTTTAGCCCACGCAGCAACCGTCTACATGGTTTTTACGGTCGTACTTACAAATACCGGAGCCCAAAAATAAAAACAGTTGTGGGAAATCTTACAATAAATAAGCTTATTGAAAAACCGGTTAAGGATTTGGGTATTTCCCAGGAGAAAAATATTTTGCCTGGGTAAACCTTTGCAAAATTCTTACCAATAACTATAACGATGCTAATGATATTCACCGGCGCATGAGGCCAAAGGATTTCCTGATAAAAAACTGTGTGGAATCCTGAAAAAATTATTTTTGAAAACGGAAAGCTTGTCAATAAACATTACCATACTTCATAAGCCAGTAATTCATTTTCAACCTTTATCCGTTGCCCTTCTTTGATTATGAAAATGCAGGCTGCTGCTGTAACAGCAGTAATGGCCAGGAAATAAAATGCACCTCTGCCTTTTTTCTTTTTCTTAGTATGACAGGAATTGCCCATAACTGATAATTTCGAAAAAATGTAATTGGGTTGTAAATTAGTAAAAATCGTGCCACAAGAAAAATGATTTTAAAGGACAAAGCATCATTGGTTGAAAATATTGACGGGTAAAATAATTTCCCACCGGTTTCTTCCGCTGCTTCCGAAGAGGTTATCATCGAATAAGTGACTGTACCGGATGCCAACAGATGCATTTGCTTCGTTCCACCATTTTGTATCAAAAGTAATTTCGGCCCCGGCTGAACGAAACCTGGCAATGAATTTATTTCCGTTGCTAAGGAAATCATTGGCCCGGGTGTGATCATAAAATAAATTGCCCCTTACCCGAAGTAAATACAGGATGTTTCCAAATCCTGCATCGGGATAAAATATGGGCAAATGATAATCAACACCCCACTTATACATCTCATATAAATTTAATGAACTGTACCCCCTTGAAAACGGAAAGCCACTGGAAAAATTTATCTGTCCGGTCGAATCTTTTCGAAGGTATGCCGCGCTTAAAATAATACTGTGTGTTTTTAAAAAGCCGGGCAAATATAAATTTCCATCAGCTACAAACTGAAATCCGCTATAGTGTGACAGGGCAGTCTTATAAGTAATATTAAGTGTTTGTGCAAATTGAGGGAAAATCTGTTGTACTGCTTTTTGGGCCTGGTGCGTAAATGACAAAAAATTGCTGTTATAGCTGTATGAAATTTTGCCAAGAGTGTCTTTATAGATGCCTTGATAAATGCTTTGGTTGTAAACATATTGAGAACCAAAATTTAAAGAAGTGAATGAACGCCCTTTACTTAAATTCAGGGGAATGTTGAAACCGGCAAAAGATTCCGGTTCATTAAAATTAACCGGCTTCCCATGGTATAAAGCGCGCCTGTCAATTGTGTAATTAATGCCCGCAGATAAAAAAGGAAATAAGCCTCCATATATTATGCTGAAACCAGCTCTTTTAAATTGCTCTGCACGATCATAAGTGAATGCGAGTTGCGATTGAAAAGTATTCAGGATGTTCTCGCCAAGGAGGGTTAAGGTATAATCAGGATCATCGGAAGATGGTTCAATGCTGTGAAAATTAAAAAGCTTAAATCCTTTCCGGTATTTAGTAATTAAAAAAGAATCGTTGGGAACACCATCCAATAAATTTGAATTGGTTTTCTGTAAAGCAGTGATGCCAAAACCTGAAGTATCTTTATCGGGGTATTCAGTATTTATTTCCTTAAAATGCAATTCATTTTTTGCGGCTTCATTTAGCCGGTAACCTTCGGCAGTAAAAGTGCTCCAAACTATTTTTTTATTATTTACAGAAGGCTCGTATTTGCCAACACCTTCTTCAATTTGGTGAGTAATAAGCCATAATTTTTTATCAGAAAACGTGTAGGCAAATAATTCATCGTTCCTGCCGTAAGAGGAAGAAAAATAAACAGTATCATTTAATAAATAAGGGAAGCCGATGACATTAAATGAAAACGGTGTCAGGTAATTGGCTTCGCCGTTGTCTGCATTAATAAGAGCCAGCGACATTTTGCCTGAAGGATTTCTTACCGCCGCAATAATTTTTTTATCATCATAAAATTTTGGATAGGTGTAAAAAAGCTGATCAGGATTTGGTATTATTTTTATGACCTTCCCGCTGGAAGCATCCAATATATGCAATATGGATTTTGTACTGGTTGGAACGTCTACTGCAATTACTTTCTTACCGTCTTCACTTATGTCCGGTGAAAAATATTTTGTATGCCTTGTTAGCGTTTGTTGTTTACCGTTAGTTATATTGATAATTCTCAGATCACTGAAATCCATATATCCCCATCTCAAATCAGGGATATAGGCAGCATAAACAATTTTACCATTTCTATAGCTGAATTGCCTGTCTGGTGAATAATCACGCACCCTTAATTTTTGTTCCGTATTGCCTTTGCGAATAATGAACTGCGGGATTTGCCTGTACCCGCTTTTCATAAAAATCAGGGTATCACCTCCGGCAAAAACGGGATATTCCTCATCAACATAAGTTCGTTTCTTTCCTGTATTTTTTCGCCGGGGAATTGCGGGGATAAATTGTGTCTGAAAAAAATTCAGGGCTTCTTTTCTGAAGGTAACATATTCTTTACCTGAATATTTTTTTATAGCCCGCTGAAACGGATAAAATAACCCCTTAAAAGATGCGGCATCATGGGTTACATTTTCCCAGAATTTGTCTCCATATTTTTCCCTTCCGTAAGCCACAAGTAAAAACCCCAGTGCATAATGATCCGGAACAAAATCTTTATAAGAACCGTTTCTGAGTTTCATCCAGCTATATTGCTTTCCGGCTCTCCATAAAGAGCGGTATGGATTGTAAAAAAATGGCAGGCTTCCCCGTCCCTGCCTGCTTATATTAGTTTCGTTGTAAACTGCATCGCCTTCAAAAAACCAGTTGGGTATAGCGGCATTATTGGCCAGCGCCTGGCCCTCATCTCCAAAAATATCATAGAGGACTTTAGAAAGGCCCGTGTTAAAATTATTGTATTGCTGTACATGCCGGTATTCATGAATGGTAAGTTGATCCGGCCATGGAAGGCTGCCCAGTTCAAAACTATTTTGCAATGGGGTAATAAAAAATTCGCTTCTGAAAGGCCCGAGACTCACATAGGCATTAGAAACAGTCGTTTGGTTCTGAAGTACCAGGTCGATCTTTTTTGATTTCTTGCCAATTGTATTTAGTGTCGGTGTGTCGATAAATGTAATAATATTGGTAATTCTTTCTGCAGTAGAATCCAGGTTGCCCGGGAAAATAATTCTTACCAGGGGCGTATTAATTTGCTTCCAATGTAAATAGGGTGGATTGCCGCCAAATATTTGAGCAAAACCTTTGGAATAAATTATTAATATGAGTAGTAAGATCCAATATTTTTTGTAGTAAATCATCGGGTCTTGAATAGAAGATGAAGGTATGGAAATTGACTTTCACCACCTTGAACAAAGTCATTTGGATATGGGAAGTAAAAATGATCCAATTGAATACTATTTTGCAGATTATTACGTTTTTATAAGGTAGACTCTAACTATATATGTTTTATTCTTAATTTTCCGTTTCAAATTAAGATAAACATTTAGATAATTTTATTAAGCATGATCAAAAATTTACCCCTCATTTTATTCTCGTTTCTTTTAATGGGCCTTTCCTGTAAAAAGAGTGGAGATTCAGGAACGAATGCTCAACTGGAGCAATATTTTGAAACTAATGTGCTCAACAGGAACTTTATTGTGAGTCTCGCACAGGATAATGGCACCGATCTTACCACAAATTACAACGGATATATATTTGTTCTATTAAAAACTGATTTTTACCACGGGCCGTTACAGGCTACGAAAAGTGGAATGACGTATTTAGGAACCTGGAGCAGCAACAATGATTACAGCAAACTGGTTATTACCCTTCCGGTCACTCCTGCAGAATTTGGTTTTTTAAGCAGGGATTGGCGGTTTACCAGTAAAAATTTTCCGACGCTTGCGCTTGCACCATGGGGTTCAACGGAGGCTTTGGTTTTACATATGTACCGGCAATAATTTTATGCGCTTGCCCGGGAATGAATTTTACCCTGGTAAGTTTGAATTGGCTCATACGAAAATGAGCAGACTTTGTTTTTAACATCCTTATCTACCGAAAATTGAAAAACCTGACACACCTGATCCACCGGTATTCTGTACCATTTGCAAAAACACTTGTCCTGTGTGTCGTTTTATCATTTGCAACAATTTTTTCCAACGCACAGCTTCATGCCGATTTTACTGCAACACCTGTTGCCGGATGTGCACCCCTGGTTGTAAATTTCAATGATATTTCTACCGGAAATCCTGCCTCATGGAAGTGGGATTTGGGAAACGGAACCATATCTTTTTTGCAAAATCCTTCTACAATTTATTTTAATCCCGGTCAATATACTATAAAACTTGTTATAGGAAATTCAACGATCGCGAGAAATTCACAGGGCGTAATAAATTCAGGAGACGCAGATTCTATTGTAAAAACTCAACTTATTACTGTATATGCATCACCCCTGGTAAATTTTTCGGGAACCCCTCAATCAGGATGTTTTCCTTTACCCGCACAATTTACAGATCTAAGCTCACCGGGGAGTGGTACCAATGCAACCTGGCAATGGGACTTTGGGGATGGAATATTTTCAACTGATCAAAACCCGCTACATGCCTATCTTGCAGCCGGGAATTTTAATGTTTCATTACGTGTTACCAACAGTTTTGGCTGCACAGCTTCAAAAACGAATCCGCAGTATATTAAAATCAGTAGTGGAGTAGCAGCAGGTTTCACCAATTCCGTTCCAGCTACATGCAATCAACCAGCCACCATAAATTTTTCCAATACTTCTACGGGCATAGGCGTACTTTCTTATCAATGGCAATTTGGCGATGGAGGCACTTCCGCTCTTGAAAATCCTACACATACTTATACATTAGGAAGCTATACAGTTAGTCTTATTGTATTCAATTCAAATGGTTGTTCAGATACGATAGTTAAACCGAATTTAATAACACTTGGGAATGTGCAGGCAAATTTTTCTGCCCCTGCTATCGTATGCCAGGGAAGCAGTGTGAAGTTTTTAAATACCAGCAGCCCTGCTCCGTCAGGTGCCATATGGGATTTTGGCGACGGCACATCTTCCAGCTCAATAAGCCCTGCAAAAGTTTTTGCAAATACCGGGAATTTTAATGTAAAAATGATTGCCAGTTTTGGCGCCTGTAAAGATTCTGTTATCAACCCTATACAGGTCGTTGCAAAACCTGTAGTGGATTTCACCGCTGATCCAACATTTTCCTGCAAGGCTCCCCTCACTGTGAATTTTTCAAATATTACTTCAGGAGGCAATACATTTTCATGGGATTTTGGTGATGGAACTTCTTCAAAACTTGCCACCCCTTCACACACTTATGTAAGGGAAGGATTTTATTCGGTAAAGCTGACTGTTACAAATGATGCAGGTTGCATAAACAGCACACTAAAAAAAGATTTCATAAAAATTAAATCGCCCGTTGTTTCAATTGATAAACTGCCAAAAAAAGGGTGTGCTCCACTTACAAATACATTTACAGCGACTGTAAATTCAATAGACCCGGTAGTAAATTACGTATGGGATTTTGGTGACGGAACCACTTCTGCTTCATTATCCCCGACTCATACCTATACGATACCCGGCGCATACACGGTAAGCCTTTTTTATTCAACATCATTAGGTTGTACAGACACGGTACAAGTAATAAATGGAATATTGGTTGGCTCAAAACCAGCAGCAAGCTTTTCTGCCGCCCCACGAGATATATGTGCATTTATGGAAGCCGGTTTTACTGATCACTCAACAGGAAATCCTAACGAATGGCTTTGGTTATTTGGCGATGGTTCAAGTTCTGCTGACCAAAACCCGGAGCATCAATACAACGATACCGGTTATTTTTCGGTAACCCTGATTGCCATCAACAATGGATGCGCAGATACGCTCTTAGTACCGGGTTACATGCATGTAAAGCCGCCGGTTGCAAAGTTTACCTTTACTTATACCTGCAGCCAGCCCGGCCATATCGTGTTTACTGATGCCTCCATAGGAGCCGATACATGGAGTTGGGATTTTGGCGATGGCGCTTCATCAACAATGCAAAATCCGATACATGATTATATTCTGTCGGGAGTTTATACAGTTCAGCTTACTGTTACAAACAATACTACCGGTTGCGCCTATACGAAAATAGATACTGTGAATGCTATAAAAGAGATTGCAGACTTCACCTCAGATTTTACTGCTGTGTGTAAAAATGCACCTGTCATTTTCAGAGCCATCAACAGCATTCCCGGGAATATAAGTTTATATACCTGGAGATTCGGTGATGGCATTACGGTTTCAGGTACTTCCAATTCGATCAGTCATAATTATGCATCTTCAGGAAGTTATAATGTAACCATGATTTTGAAACTTAAGAATGGCTGTATAGATTCCATAGTAAAGCCTTTGGCGATACAAGTAGATGGCCCGACAGCGGTTTTCAGAACTCAAAACCCCGGAGCATGCCAGAATACCGCAGTAACTTTTATTGACAGTTCCTATGCCAACGGCATACATACCATTCAACAGTGGGAATGGAATTTTGGCGACGGTGTTATACAAACTTTAAGCGGGCCGGTTTTTCAACATTCATACACTACTGCCGGCAATTACTCAGTTTCACTAAAAGTTACCGATAACAATGGATGTACTGATATTACCAGGCATGTGAATACCGTGGTGATTTCAAAACCTGTTGCTTCATTTAAAGGTGATACCCTTTCCTGCACTTCACATGGAATTGCGTTTGCAAATTCGTCAACAGGGCCGGGGCTTACATATGTATGGAATTTCGGAGATGGTACCAATTCCGCACAGCTTAACCCGGTTCATATTTTCACTGATGAAGGAATTTATAGTGTAAGCCTCGCTATTACCGACATATATGGATGTGGTGATTTTATTTCCAAAGTCAATTATGTAAGAATCGCTAATCCAAAAGCAGATTTTAAAGTAAGTGATACCGCAGGAAGCTGCCCGCCATTAGTTGTGAATTTTACTAATACCGCAACAAACTATTTTAGCTATTCATGGAATTTTGGTGATGGCACGACTTCATCATCTTTAAATCCTTCTCATTTTTATGCAGCACCCGGTACATTCCATGCAGTGTTATCTGTCAAGGGGCCCGGTGGATGTACTGATCAAAAAAGTGTTCAGATAAAAGTAAAAGGCCCTACCGGTTCTTTTAAATACGTTAATATTTCGGGCTGCAAACCTTTGAAAACAGATTTCAAGGCTACCACAGAAAAGAATACAACTTTTGTGTGGGATTTTAACGATGGCACTACCAGTGTAACTGCCGATTCAATGGTCTCACATGTATATAAAACCGCGGGTGCTTATTTACCAAAAATGATATTGGTAGACGCCGCCGGCTGCAAAGTTCCTGTTACGGGGAAGGACTCAATTAATGTTTTTGCAGTAGTTGCATCATTTACAAATCCAGGTACAACATTATGCGATTCAGGGAAGGTTGCATTTACAAATACCAGCACCGGCAACGACGTTGTTACCAACTATCTCTGGGCTTTTGGTGACAACACAACTTCTGTTCTTTCGAATCCTGTACACAATTATACCGCTACGGGAAACTATCCGACAAAACTTTTTATTACTTCGAAAAACGGGTGTAAGGATTCAGTAACCAAGCCAACTCCCGTGAAAGTTGTAAAAAGCCCGAAGATATCCATCAGGGGAGACCAGGGCGCCTGTACACCGGCTTTACTAACATTTACCGGGATTATTTTAATACCTGATACGTCATCTCTTACGTGGAAATGGAATTTCGCTAACGGTAATGTATCAACGCTCCAAAATCCCCCTGCCCAGACTTTTGCAAATACAGGCTCTTATTCAGTTCAGGCTATTGCCGTGAATAGCAGCGGTTGCACAGATACAGCAACAAAAATTGCGGAGGCTTTCCCATTGCCGGATTTGCAGCCCACCGGGGATACAACTTTATGTAAGGGAAAATCCCTGGCTTTAAAAGCAAACGATGCACAAACTTATTTATGGAGTCCTTCTTTTTATCTTTCCTGTACAAACTGTGCAACTCCAGTATCGCGTCCTGATTCAGCAATTAAATACTTTGTAACGGGCATAAGTAATAAAGGTTGCGTTTCAACCGATTCGGTTTTCATAGATGTGAAATTTCCCAATACCGTAAAAGTAACCAGCCCGGATTCATTGTGCGCCGGATCATCACTACAATTATCGGCGAGTGGCGCGGAAATGTATACATGGTCACCTTCCACGGGTTTGAACAATTCCGGCATTTCATCCCCGGTTGCTTCTCCGGTTGCAACAACAATTTATAAAGTTATTGGCTCAGATACAAAAGGATGTTTTACATCAACCGGTACTGTTATTGTTAAGGTATATCCGGTTCCCGTTGTTACTGTAGGTGTGGATAAAACAATCAATGTAGGGCAATCTTTTGACATCATCCCTCATATTTCCGCAGATGTTACAACTCTCGTGTGGAGCCCGTCTACAGGGATTATTGCGAGAAATTACCCGGGCATAACCGTGAAACCTGTTGAATCAATTGAATATACGGTAGAAGTAGTAAATAACGGAGGTTGCCGCGCAAGAGATAAAATTTCAATTTTTGTTATGTGTGATAATACCAATGTGTTTGTCCCAAATACTTTTTCTCCTAACGGTGACGGGGCAAACGATGTTTTTTATCCGAGGGGGAGCGGCGTTTTCGCTGTAAGAAACTTACGCATTTTTAATCGTTGGGGTGAAGTAGTTTTTGAAAAAGCAAACTTTAATGCAAACGATGCTTCTGCGGGATGGGACGGAACTTTCAAAGGGAAAAAACTTTCTCCTGATGTGTTCGTGTACGCCCTTGAGGTAGTATGTTCAAATAATCAGACTCTGGTTTTTAAAGGCAATATTGCATTGATAAAATAAATAATAAAATAAAAATAGTTTCTCATTAAAGGCAAATAAATAGTGATCAGAATTATATAAAACCTAAAGTGAGCGTAGCAAATTAAATACCCAATATCCAAATTTTTTTTATGAAAAACATCCTTCTCAGAAGCCTGATCCTGGTTGCCTCCATTTTTCTTTATGCAGGAAATTGCAGTGCGCAGGATATTCATTTTTCGCAATTTTTTGAAACGCCATTGTTGCAAAATCCTGCATTGGCTGGTATCTTTAATGGCGATTTTCGTGTACAGTCAGTGTACCGCAACCAGTGGAATGCTGTAACGGTACCGTATCAAACAACCTCGTTAAGCGTAGAGTATAAAATGCCTGTAAGCCATGGTGGCGATTTTTTAACAATTGGCGGTGAGATATTGTATGATAAATCCGGTGCAGTTGCTTTAACAGCCACAAGCATACTCCCTGTTTTGAATTATCATAAGTCCCTTAGCGCAGAAAGAAATATGTATTTATCTGCGGGCTTCTCGGCCGGGATTGTTCAAAGAAGGATTGACCGCTCAAAGATTTCGACCAACAGCCAGTTTAATGGTGACAGCTATGATCCCTCGCTTGCCAACGGCGAGACATTTTCCAACAACGGCTACTCATATTTTGATGGAAGCGCCGGCTTAAGTTTTAATAGTCAAATCGGTGAAAATGCAGACAACAACATTTATTTTGGAGCGGCGTACCAGCATTTTAACCGGTCTGCCAAAGTATCTTTTTATAATAGTAATGATGTGGAACTTATGCCGAAAATTGTTCTTTCCGCGGGGCTGAAAATGAGTGCCGGCGATTATTCGTACCTCACCTTTTACGCAAACTATTCAAAACAAGGTCCCAGTACAGAATTGATGGGTGGTATGCTTTACAGTATGAAGCTCGATGATCCGTCTGAGCCGCATTATACCATATCAGGAGGTGCATTTATAAGATGGAAGGATGCCATAATCCCTGTTGTGAAATTCGATGTGAGACCTTTAACCTTCGCATTGAGTTACGATGTAAACGTATCCCAGTTAAAAACTGCGAGCCAGGGAAGGGGCGGTTTTGAATTATCTCTTTCGTATCTCACATTTTTTGATAGCAATAGCTCTTCACGCGAAGCAGTGCGATGCCCCCGTTTCTAAGCTGGATACCGGATGCCTGATACTTGATGCTGGATACCTGATTCCCGGCACCTCGAAAATTTGTCGTCAATTCGTATTGTATCTTCGCAAAAAAAATTAATGAAAATAAGTGACGTAATTAAATGCCTTGCAGACTTTGCACCTGTGAGTTTACAGGAAGATTACGACAATGCCGGGCTTCTCATAGGCAGTGCAGATGATGAATGCTCAGGCATCATTACAACACTTGACGTAACTGAAAATGTGATACATGAAGCCATACAAAAAAAGTGCAATCTTATTGTTGCTCATCATCCCATAATTTTTAAAGGGCTAAAAAAACTAAACGGAAAAAATTATGTGGAGCGCTGTGTGATAGCCGCCATAAAAAATAATATCGCTGTGTATGCCATACATACCAATCTCGATAATGTAATAAATGGTGTGAATCAGCAAATAGTTCAAAAGCTAGATCTCCAAAATACAAAAGTGCTTTCTCCGAAAGAGGATATGTTGAAAAAGCTTGTGACATTTTGCCCTAAAAAAAATGCGGGAGAAGTGAGAAATACATTGTTTAAAGCCGGTGCCGGAATGGTAGGCAAATACAGTGAATGCAGTTTTAACCTGGAGGGATCGGGTACATTTAAGGCAGGTGAAGGCGCTGAGCCTTATGTAGGTACGGTTGGTGAAAGGCATGAAGAAAATGAGACAAGGATAGAAGTCATTTTTCCCGGTTATCTCCAAAATCAAATGGTGCAGTCCCTGGAAAATGTGCATCCTTATGAAGAAGTTGCCTACGACATTTATTCATTAAGTAACTGGCATAACGATATCGGAAGCGGGTTAGTTGGTGATTTCTCAGCGCCGGTTTCAGAAGAAGATCTGCTTTCCCGGCTTAAAAGCGCATTTGGTCTTTCCGTAATTCGCCATACAGCTTTTCTTGGTAAAAAAATTACAAAAGTCGCTGTTTGCGGCGGAGCCGGCATTTTTTTGCTTCCTGCGGCAAAAGCAAGCGGGGCGGGAGTTTATATTACATCCGATGTAAAATATCACGAGTTTTTTGATGCCGATAATACCATTTTATTAGCCGATATTGGGCATTACGAAAGTGAGCAGTTCACAATTGAGCTTTTGGCTGACATTTTACGCAAAAAATTTCGTAACTTTGCCGTCCTAAAAACAGAAATCAAGACCAATCCTGTAAATTATTATATATAATGGATTGCGATTAAGCATCTGGAGTAAATTGTAAAAAATCATTAAAATATATGGCAACAGTAAAAGATTATTCTGTAGAAGAAAAATTATCATCTCTTGTAAAACTTCAAAAAATTGACAGCAAACTGGACGGGATCCAGATCCTAAAAGGGGAGTTGCCCATTGAGGTAAGCGACCTGGAAGACGAAATTGCAGGACTCCACGCCCGCCAGAACCGGATTGAAGAGGAGATAAACGGCATGCAGCAGTTTACTGAAGATAAAAAAACAGTTATTAAAGATTCACAGGAACTGGTTAAAAAATATGAAAAGCAAAGTGACAATGTAAAAAATAACCGTG